>JAFGSU010000305.1 GCA_016934435.1 Candidatus Zhuqueibacterota bacterium
CGCTTTTGGCCAGCCGGTGGCGATGTTGCTGCAGCAGGGGGGAGCCTTTTTCGGCGTCGAGTACCCGGCGGCCGAAAACCATTTTGACGAATCCAAATACCTGCGCTGCGGCCATGAATTCGGGCGGCTGATTCAAAAACAGTGGCTGGAGAGCGAATGGGTCGTCTCCGCCCTCACTCCGGACGAGTACGTCAAACTCTGGTTCTCGAGCTATTTGGATGATATCCGTGTCGCGCCGCTCAAACCGTACACCCTGTACAACAGTTGGTACGACCTGCGTTCGCCGGAATACCCGCGCGTGCCGCCGGAAAACGTCATGAGCGAGGAGACCAGCCGAAAAATGATCGATCTGCTGCGAACCAATATGGTCGAAAAACACGGCATTCATCTGGACGCCTTTGTGCTGGACGACGGCTGGGACGTGTACAAAAGCGACTGGGCGCTGCGGCCGGAGCAGTTCCCCAACGGACTCGCGCCCCTGACGGCGGCGTTGCAAAAGATGGGCACCCACTTGGGCATCTGGATCGGTCCCACTGGCGGTTACTCGTTGCGGAAATGGCGCATCGACTGGATGCGGGAAAACGGCTACGAGCTGGTCGGCAACCAGTTGTGCGTTGCGGGTGTAAAATATAAAGCGCTGCTGCAAAAACGGGTGGCGGATTTCGCCCGCAAAGACGGTGTTAACTATTTCAAATGGGACGGCATCCAGTTCAGCTGCAGCGAACCGGATCACGGCCACCCGATCGATATCTACTCCCGCCGCGCCGTCCTGCAATCAATGATCGATTTGTGTCACACGGCCAGAGAACATAATCCGGAGATGTTCCTCAACATCACCTCCGGCACCTGGCTCAGTCCGTGGTGGGTGCAATACGCCAACACCATCTGGATGGACGGCCAGGACTATGGCTACGCCGATGTGCCCTCGATCAGCCAGCGCGATGGCGCCATCACCTATCGCGATTTTGTCCTCTATGAGGATTTCCACATCAAAGACCTCTGGTTTCCCATCGCCAATCTGATGACCCACGGTATCATTAAAGGCAAGCTGCAGTTGTTAGGCAGCGCCGAGGAGCCGCTGGACAAATTCACCGATGATGTGCTGCTCTATTTTGCCCGCGGCGTGGCCATGTACGAGCTGTACATTTCGCCGGATATCCTTACCGAAGGGGAGTGGGATGCCATCAGCGGCTGTATCGCCTGGGCCAGAGACCGCTTCCCTGTTTTAATGCAAACGGAGATGATCGGCGGCAATCCCATGCAGCGCCGGACCTACGGCTATGTGCATTTCAAGGATGACCGCGGCATCATTGCGGCGCGCAATCCGTTTATCGAATCGGCCGAATTGACCGTGCCGTTATCGCCCGCATACGGATTGAATCCAACAGCGAAAGATCTGGTGCTGGAGCGCATTTACCCGACGCGCTGGATTTCGCCCCGAGTGTACCGCACCTGCGATGACATCATCCTGCCGCTGGAGGGCTATGAGACGGCGGTGTACGAATTGTATCCGTTGCAGTCGGCCGCCATGCCGCTATTAGCTGGCGCACATTTTGAGATCGTTTCCGAAAAAGGATTGGAACAACGGGTGTTATATTACGGCGGGGGAGAGGTCACTTTGTTGAATCCTGCATCCGTACGCAGCCTGCAAGCGGAAGGTGCAGGAATGCCTCTGAAGGATTTCCGCCTTGCTCTCGATACGGCGCCGCCCATGGTCACAGATGCGATGCTTATGAAATTGGATGAGGGCGACAGCGTCCGGCTGGTCATTCCCTTTACCCTGGCAGAATCCTGCCACGAAGGCATGCTCGCCGTATTGGTATCGCCTGAAGATAAAATAGAAAAAGGACAGATCAAACTGAATGGAAAATTGGATGGACAGGACGCCGCGGTCAAGACCGAGTATCAGGAAGGCCGCTCGCAATGGTATACGATGCAGGTCCCCGCAGGCCCCCATCAGGCGCAGGTATTGATCGAAAGGACGGTAAAAATCAAGGGTCATATCCAGGTGTGGATGGTTGCGCAGCAGGAACATCCGGGCAAACAGATCACCTTGACGGCAAAAAGTAAAATAGCGAATCGCCTTTTGCCGCCGCAGCCCTGGCCCAAAGGATTCATCCGCCGCAACGTCAAATTAGGCGAGGCGGCCATGGAATGACATAGCTCGTCTGGATTATGGTTGCGCTCTATATTCGGACTTTTGCCAAAGGGGAACCGTTCAAGCTCTACACCGAGCCTGTGATGTTATTATTGACGTTAACGAGTGATTCAGTCATCATGATATCATGACCGGTTCTCGCACATGTACAGCACGTTCCTCGAATGCGTCTTTGTAGGCAATGGTTTTGACTTTGCATTGTATTTTGGATGGATTCACTTTAATAAAATTCAACTTGAATCTGTCCGGCTCATTATTATCGATACTGCCGCCGCCGTTCATAAAGCGGAGATTTTTTGACTGGTAATGGCCTGACTGGTGTTCATGACCATGAAGAACCAGATTAATTTTATGTCGACGAAATACATTTAAGAGTCGTTTCTTCTTTTTTAACTTGCCACCGATGCTTTCCAGGTTGATGAGAAAAGAGCTTCCGAATGCCGGTTTTTTTTTGCCGAGCTTTTGGAAATGGTGGTGAATCAAAGCAATTTTGATCTTGCCCGTCAGCTCCCGCCTGGAGAGCAATCGGTTCATTTTTTTGATTTGCGCATCATCTACCATCCCTTTTGATGCAAAAGGATTTTTGAATCTGGAGTATGGACGCGTTGAATTGATGCCGATGAATGCAATGTCTCCGATGATTTTTGCAAAGGGATAGGTATCGTCGGCCGATTGAAACAGCGTATTCTCATAGGTCTCAAAAAAAAAGTTCTTGAATTCCAGCAGTTTTTTTTGATAATCCACCGCCATACATTTCTGCGGAAAAGTCAGGATATCTTCAGCCAGATAGACACCGCCAAAAATGTCGTGATTGCCGATAACCAGCGTAGTCCTGTTGGAGTCCAGCAGATCAAATTCATTTAATGCCTGGCGAAAGGCGTTGAAATCTTCCGCTTCTCCGAGGTGTACGATATCGCCGGTGATGACGAAATGATCTGCTTTTTTGTTCAGTGCGTATTCGAATAACATTCTCACTTTTTCAAGGTTTTTCGGCCGCGATTTCTGGCAGATGTGCAGGTCGGACAGGTGTGCTATTTTCATAGGCGTTTTCGGATTTCCTCTGTTATGTAAAGTCCTTCGTCGATTCCATGTGACAGGTATGAATCTACCAAATCAGACACCTCGCAAATTTAAAATTTAGTCGCTAAAAATATAAAAAATGAGGATTACGATTGAATAAAGAAATGATTAAATGCATGTTATTAAATGGAATGGTATCATTCGGAGCTATTGATCCGTTGAAGGCAGGTTTGTAGATGAACAGGATAAAAATTCTACTATTTCTGAAGGGACAGGAAAAAGCACGTCATTGCGAACCCGCCGCAGGCGGATGAAGCAATCCCCGCCATATGCATCAATGATATTGGGCTGTATAATTTAGCCGAGATGGTATAATCCGCCTGGATAGTATACGATGACGACCATTTTAACCGTCGCCAATTCCTCACTTACTCGTGCAAGGCCAGCGGTTTATCTGCAGATGCACCGTCTGACATCTCCTGCCGGCAGCTCAAACCGTAAATCGCATCAGCTTTTTATACCCCGAACGGCTGACGGAAATTTCATGGCCGTCTTTTAAATACAACTTGTACCTACTGCTCGACAGGGCGACGATGTCTCGAACCGCATCGATGTTGACAATGTAAGAGCAATGTACCCGCACGAATTGATCGGGATTCAATCGCTCCTCGAGGTGATTGAGGGGTTGCTGGATCAGATAGGATTCCCTATGGGTAGGGCTTTGCATGGAAGGTGGCTAACAAAATTTTTACTCAGTTTGATCCTGTCAGGGATCTCTGCGCAATGACGGCAGGATATTCCGCGCTTTGCAGAGACCTCATGAACGCTACCCCGATCCGACGTTACACAAAGATGTTTACAACATGACAATGATGGTTTTGGGAGATAAAAACAACATGGTCATACTGCATATGATATTTAAAACAGTAACAATAGAACGAATCGTATCCGGCATTTTGAGATTTACCAGATTCTTTATCGTAAATATGATCAAACAGGGGACGTAAATGGATGATCGCCTATTTTGGCGGTCATCCATTCATGTGTTGGTCAACCTACTTGTTCTTATCCAGCAACGCCCGCACCTCCGCCGGCGGGGTGAAGAAATCATCCGCTAACGGCTGGTTGTGGGCGATGGACTGGGTGGTGATGACGCGCTCCTGGCCCAGTACCTTCACCATGGTTTTAAACGGCACCAGCAGCTGATCAACCCGGCGATAATCGCTGATGTACGATTCCACCGGAATCGCGCCCATGTCGGTTTCGGCCGTCACCTCGACTTTGTGCAGCAGAAACGTATCTACATCGAAATAGAATGTTTGCGGTTTACCGTCTATGGGCATCAGTTCACAGCGGTAACAGGCTTTACCTTCGATGGTATCCACGCCGGCGCATGTGATCGTGGAATAGAATTTTTTCCACTCCACATATTTGTCCATCACCGCCTCGCGCAGGATGTCGGCTTTTTCCTGGCCTTCCAGCAGCCGCGGACCTTTCATCAGCGTATTCTCCCAGGCGACGTCGCCGTCGATGCCCTTTTCGATCTTGCCAAAGGCCGGCGACTCCATGATCATGTAGGCTCGGTTGGGACGCGACAGGTACGCCTTACAGGTCAGGCTGAATCCCTGCGCCGGGATTTCCATCATCCATTCCGTCACCCGGTTTTGCACGGCATCATAAGCCGTCCGGCCGCCGGTGGCCTGGATGTAGTTGTTCAAGACCGTCTCGCCATCGGGCAGCTGTGCCGCTACAGTATCTTCCTGCGCCAACACTGCACTGAAAAATCCCGATATCACGATCAGGATTAATCCGAAAAAGTATCCTGTTTTCATTTTTTTAATCCTCCATTTTTAATCCAATCAATCGCCGCTTCCATCACCGGATCGCGGCCCTGTAACAATAATTCCCGGTCGGTCGATACTATTTCATCGGGTATGAGACCGCGCCCCTCGATCTCTTCTCCGTTTCGGGTTATATAGTTGGCGAAGGGATATTGAAATCCCAGGCCATTCGGCAACCGTTCGATGACAGCTGCCAGGGCGGCGCCGGCGGTGGGTCGGCCGAAAATTTGGGCGCGACTGTGGCTGCGCAGGCCCTCGGCGAATATCTCCGCGGCGCACGCCGATTGCTCATCCACCAGCACCGCGACCCTGCCCCTGTATGTGACCGGACGCGGGTGGACGGTGAATTTCAACTGCGTCTCGCGCGTGATCATCTCGCCAAGATAGGACGGCTGCGGCAATAACCAGGCGGCAATGCCCATGCAAATTTCACCCATGCCGCCGCCATTGCCGCGCAGGTCAAAGATAATGCCGTCGAACGGCATGAAATCTCGGATGGCCTGAAAGATTTTCGGCACGATCTCCGTCGGCGCCAGAAACGCGTTAAAGGCGATGTACCCGACGCCGTCGGCGACAGTATCGACCTTGATCCAGACATGGGTTTTAGGCAGGTGGCCGAAAGCAAACGGCACCCCCCTACGCGGCGCAAATAGAATGGTCTTGCTTATCTCTGCACCCAGAGAATCCTGAAGAATAACCCGCACGCTGTCGCCCACAGCGCCGGCCAGCCTGGCTTCGACCACACCGGCCTGCACACCGCGCATCCAGACTTTGTCGGCATATTTGGCCGCGATCCTGCCCAGCCCTGCAGCCACGGTATCCCTGCCGATTTTCTCGATGACCCAGCCCGGCCGGATGCCGCAGGTTTCCGCACTGCTGCCGGGATGGATGCGCTCGACCAGTGCAATACTATCCAAAATGGCGACTTCAATGCCGGTTTCGCCGTCCGAAGTCGGCCCATTGAGCGCTCCGGCCAGGTCGCCATAGAGCTCGGGCGGGATGAGGGAATAGTGGGTTTTACCCAACTTTAACAGCATCTCTTCAAAATATTGATATACCGCTGACTCGTTCTCAGCGTTTGCCATCAAAGGCCGGTATTTGCTCCGGATGCCTTCCCAGTCCAATCCGCCCAGGTCCGCGTCCCAGTGTTTGTCGCGAATGGTGCTCCAGACGTAATCAAAGGATTTCAGATGTAACGCACGCTGGTCGGCGTTCAATTCACCGCAAGCTGCCGGTGAAAAGTGAAGGGAACTCGCAGTCAGGCACAACAACAAAACCTGTAAGATTTTTTTTCTATATGGTTCAATAAGTATCGGCATTTTACGCACCCTTTCTTCTTTTATAGCGTTCTGGCGTGGAAATGTCGGGAATCACACAAAGCCACATAGAACACAAAGCATTATTGCCTTATTCATCCATGATGGCTCGTGAAAATGTTGGATGATTTGCACATGTTCCTCTGAAATGGGAATGTTTTCAATCCAGATCAGGGACAAATAAGGTAATATTGCAAATCCAATACAAATATTTACTCCACAAAGGACCGCCGCGATAGAAACGTGTAAATGCTGACTAAAAACAGAATAACAGCCAGTGCACTCACAGTCGAGGCCATGGTTGCATTAATGACATGCATCTGCAGCAAATCCTTAAACCGCCCTGAAAATGTGGCGGCCAGGTATATCAGCGCTGCGGTAAGCACCGCAATGCCGATGAAAATTTTCGGCGTCTGCAAGCCGGCGCGCACATAACCGCTAAAACGCAAATCCTCTAAAATGTTGACCAGCAATGCCAGAACGATGACGCTGTTCATGACGATGATCATGAGCCACCTGCCTTCCGTACCGACGGATGGCACACCGGGGATCCACAGACTTGCGGCCAGGAGTGCGAACAGGAGCAACCAGAACGGCAGCCACACGGCGAGGCGCACGAAGCATTGATACCATAACGGCGCCGGCAGGAGGCCGTACAGGCGCAACTTTTTGCCACGGCGCTCATCGCGCGTCATGCAGATACCGAGCACCGGCAGCGTAAAGACAAATACGCGCAAAACCTCATCTATGAACCGCTCCAGAAAGAGATTCATGATAATAAAGATCAGCGCAAAAAGCAGCAGCGAGACCAGCGGCGTCTTATAATAGCTTATTTCCGATTTTATCATTTTGTACAACATTTCAAACCTCAATTTTTACCGTTCAGATCATTTGCACTCTACGTTCCCGAAAATACATCAGCCATCAAATCGCGGACAAGAATGTCCGCGGTCCGTTTGGTCTTATTTTACATAGCTTCTTCTTCGCACAAACGTCCATACCGAAAGAATGGCGAACAGCAGCACAATCCCGATAAAGCGCAGGTAACCGATATCTCCCTGAAAGGGATGATCATGAATGGCCCAATCGATCCATCTTAAGAAAAAGATTTGGGTCGCTTTGCCGGAGCTCGCCCGTAAAAATGCCACCAGTCCCAAGATTTGCAGGACGATGCCCATGAGCACGGCGATGAGCAGGAATCGCTCGCGGGTGATGCCGATGCGGCGGAAGAAATCCAGGAAAGCGTCGCGGCCGGCATAGTAAACGGAAAATATCACCCAGATGGCCAGAATGAGCGTCAGCAAATGCTTCGCATGCATCTGCGCCTGCGGATGGACGATGGCGCGGACCAGTGCGAACAGGCCGGTGAACAGAGCGGCCTGTATTGCTATCGAGCTCGAGCGATAAACACCGCAGCGCCAGTGTGCAAGGGGCAGGAGGGAGAACATCCGTTCCCGGTTATCCCTGTTGCGCAGGATGACACTGTTTTGCAGCGCTATTAACACCGCCCAGAACAGGACATAGGCGGCGGTTACGCTGTGCCATTGCCATCTCGAATAGAGGGCGATGAGCGGCGTGAAAAAGAACATTATTATACAAGTTAATTTGCGGTATTCCACTTCTGCAATGAAGAGGCGCCACATGGTATTCTCCTTTTTAACTATAGTAACCGGTCCTTTTACAATACGAGTCGATACTCACAAGAGACAATATCAGAGCGATGCCATACTGCAAAAGAACGCCTATACTGGTGAAATAGAAATATGAAACGATGCCTGAATGGCCATTCAAGAATTCGTCCTCTCGATATAACAGCGCCGCGGCCAGAAGAAAGAGCCAGAAGGCGACGGTGAGCAGCGCTTTGCCGCGATGGTGTTCTCGCCCCTGATCCGGCCACAGATCAAACGTGATGGCCAGCACCGCATTGGCTGCTATGGCCAGACTGCCCAGAGTTAGCCAGCGATAGATCGCCCACTCTGCTTTTTCCGGCGGCAAGTAGATGCAGAGATCGACTGCATAGATCGCCAGGACACCCAGGCAGAGCGGCGCCTGAAAGAGCAGACGCGCAACCGCCTGTCGCCGCGCAGACAGCGGCAGCAACCGGATCAGCCGGCTTCGTTTCTCCAGAAATCGGTTATGCATCATGAAAAACAACATCACCATCACCAGCAAATGCGTCAGAGGCGCATCGAATGTGAATTGCTCTTCGGTCAGGCTGGTAATCAGCGGCAGGGTGACCGAACTCACCAGCAGCAGGATCACCAGGGTGAAGCTGTTATATGTCCATTCTTTTTTTAATAGTGACCACATGATGACCGTTCCTCATTCTTTTTTGGCCGTTTTCAGGATATGCACAGCTATTTCATCGATGCTCATGCGTCCCTCTCGAACATGCTCCGCGCTCAGTTGCTTCAGATGTTCCAGAGTCCCCTGAAAATTCGAACTAACAATCTGATGGTCGTTGCCTTCCTGGCGATGGTCGACCATGGCGGCCAAATTCGGCAGCGGCTGATTCAGTTTAAAAGTGATGGTGCGCCAGGTATCGAGCAGATTATCCTTGCCGGCGCGCAGGGTCAGTTGACCGTCGTGCAGGAACGCCAATTCATCCGCCAATCGACTGATGTCGGAGAGGATGTGGGTTGAATAAAAGATCGCCCGTTCACCGTCTTCGAGGATTTCGAACAGGGTGTCCAGCACTTCGGTGCGCACCACCGGATCCAGGCCGGCCGTCGGTTCGTCCAGCAGCAGCAATTTTGGTGAATGCGCCAACGCCGCCACCAGCGACAGTTTCACCCGGTTGCCGGTGGAGAGGTCTTTGGCTTGTTTATGGAGCGGCAGATCGAATCGTTTTGCCAGGATCGCGGCCCGTTCGTGCGACCAGTTCGGATAGAACTGCGACAGAAAGCGCAGATTTTTCTCGCCGCTCCAGCGTTCGAAGAACACGTGCGCATCGCCGACATAGCCGATATCTAATTTCCATTGCGGTTTGTTGGGATTGTTCGGCCGGCTGAAAATGTGCACGTCGCCGGCATCCGCCTTAACCAGACCGGTCATGCAGTGCATGGTGGTGGTTTTGCCGGAGCCGTTGGGACCGATGTATCCCAGCACGATGCCTGGTTGCAGCGTCAAATCCAGCGGTCCTAACTGGAATTCGCTGTATCTTTTAATCAATCCTTTAATCTCGAATGCAGGGGTCATGATGGATTACCTCCCTAATCAATTTCAGTCATTATTGCCTGTTAGCCAAAATTTCATTCAAAACGCGCTGAATTTCCGTCGACGACAGTCCTTCCGCCATCGCCTCCCGAATGGGGCGCATCAGGCTCTCGAACAGCCGTTGTTTGGCCAGGTCTTTTTTTGATTTTTTATCAATCTGTGACACGAAAAATCCCTTTCCTCTTCTTGCGTGGATGAGCTTTTCCCGCAGCAGGATTTCATAAGCGCGCTGAACCGTGATGACGCTGACTCTATGATCCCTGGCCATCGCTCGGATCGATGGCAAATCGGATTCGGCAGGCAGTTCGCCTGAGAGAATTTTTGCGCGAATTTGCCGCACAATCTGGCTCTGCAAAGGCTCATCCGAAATATCTGTCAGATTTAAAATCATCGCTTTCATCCTATTTTGCTTACTTACGGAACTTGATCAGGAGTATGGTCCTGTCATCCAGGTGATTGCCATTACGGGTGAATTGCATAAAATCCTTTCGTAAGGCTGTTAGGATTTGTTCCGGCTGCTTGTTGCGATGCGCCGAGGCGATGGTGAGCAATCGCTCTTCACCGAATGGACGGTGGTCTCCATCCATGCCTTCGGTCAATCCGTCCGAATAGATGCAGAGGATATCTCCCGGATGCACGGCGGTTTGATGCATTTCATAATCCGAATCCTCGCTCAGTCCCAGGGCGGCATCGCTGAAATAAAGGAAATCGTGCTTACCGTTTTTATGGACCAGGAACGGAAAAGGATGGCCGGCCGAGGCGTATTCGAGTTGCCGGCTGTCGGTGTTGTAAACGGCAAAGAACAGAGAGACAAATTTGTTTCTGAGCGTATAAGTGCGCACGTAGGCATTGGTTTCGCGCATGATTTGCCGCAAAGGGATGCCGTTCTGCACTTTGCTTTTTAACATAGCGTGTATTTGCGCCATCAGCATGGCCGCCGGCAGTCC
>JAFGSU010000306.1 GCA_016934435.1 Candidatus Zhuqueibacterota bacterium
ATGGTGTTGACCGACGACAACTTTGCCACCATCGAGGCGGCCGTCGAAGAGGGGCGCGGCGTTTTCGACAACCTGACCAAGATCATCGTCTGGACACTGCCCACCAACATAGGTGAAGGTATGATCATCATGCTGGCTATCCTGGCGGGTATCGTTCTGCCCATCCTGCCGATTCACATTCTCTGGATCAACACCATCACGGCGGGCGTTCTGGGATTGGCACTGGCAGTGGAACTGAAAGAACCGCGCATTATGCAACGCCCACCGCGCACGCCCAATGCACCCATTCTTACACCCGAACTAATCGGCCGACTCCTTCTGGTCAGTGCCATCATCTCCATCGGCGCCTTTGGCCTGTATGAATTAGCCCTGCATCTCGGCGCCCAGGTCGCACGGGCGCGCACCATCGCCGTCAATACCGTGGTAATGATCGAAATATTTTACCTGTTTAACTGCCGCTCGCTCACCCAGTCCTTCCTCAAAATAGGCCTGTTCTCCAACCGCTGGATGGTCGTGGGCATCGCCCTGATGATTCTCCTGCAGCTACTGTTCACTTATGCGCCGTTTATGAATAACGTGCTCGCCAGCGCGCCCATCACCCTTATGGATTGGGGAATGGTGCTCGCCGTGGGATTACTCGGCTACGGCGTTGTTGAGCTGGAAAAATGGATGCGCAGACGGCAATAACCATTATGAAAAGGAGCTTAATCCCACAGGAGTGCATCGTGATTACGGCGAATGAAATAATAAAAAGATTAAACCTGCAAACATTGCCGCTGGAAGGCGGTTATTATCGCGAGACCTACAGGGCAAAAGAAATCATCGCTTCCGAATCCTTGCCCGAAAGATATTCCCAGGCAAAACATTTTGCTACGGCCATCTACTATCTGCACACGCCGGAGACCCGTTCGCTCTTGCATAAACTGCCGACGGATGAAATCTATCATTTCTATCTTGGTGATCCGGTGGAACTGTTGCTGCTGTATCCCGACGGCACTTCTGAATTAATCATCCTCGGTCCGCACATGGACCTGGGCGAACAGGTACAGGTGGTCATTCCTCGAGATACCTGGCAGGGTTCGATGCTGAAAAAAGGCGGGCGATTTGCTTTGATCGGCACCACCATGGCCCCCGCGTTTGATCGTTCAGACTTTACCGGCGGCGATGAATCGCTCATACAAAAATATGCCGATCGAAAAGAGATGATTACAAAATTACTTTGATATTCAGCAATGGCATTAAGATTGCGTCATCGGTATCGACTCAGATATGGATTCCGTGCGCATTCTGATTTCGGCTGGTTGGGAAGGCAGAGAAATCGATGCGAATGTACCCAAAAAATACCCTTTAACATGCGACTCATCCCTCTGAAGTTCGCCGACATAACGGCACTTTTTCACAGGTCGATGCGTTGTCGTTTGACGGAGCGGCGTCGAGGCGCCGCAAGCCAAAAAAAAGACATCAATCCAGACATAGGCTTGCATCGATGGCATGCACGCAGTATGGATTGCGTTTGGTCTTTCTGTATTTTTCTCGATATTTTTTTACTTTTTGGACAACCCCGGGCAAAACCTCAAGCGGGTCGGAAAACCCGCTGTCTCCGAACACCGCCCTCCTGTCATCCTGCTAAGGACCTTTGTGCAAAAACGAACAAGATGACCCAAATGCCGGTTTCGCCCTCGACGATTCGAAATGATCTGCTTTTGAATATCACTGCCGCCGTTTCGCAAAGTGCCTTACAAGGATGAAATGGGGGGCGATAACATCAGCCGCGCGCACAATGTATACGTGAGAACACCAGATTATGCCGCCGAATCACAAAGGTCCTTTCAGGATGACAGGAAAGCGGGCCGCCCCTGACGCCCGTCATCATTTTTACACGTCTCTCCCGCCGGCAAGCGGGCGTCGCTGACGCCCAAGGTGCATCAACTATCATGTCGCCTACGTATAACCGCGCAGTCAGGGACTGCGCCTTGCCTTATTATATCCTTTTCGATATTAGTAACTTAAAACCATGGCAAGTGGGCGTCGCTGACGCCCGGGCATGCGTGCAGTCAGGGAGGGCGCCTTGCCTTCTTTGGGAGAAATAAAATATCATTCACACACAGCCTCAGATCGTTGCATTGAGATGGCAGATGAAGCAAGACACGAAATTGCACGTCACACAAGTCTAAATAATACTATTGTACACAAGCCCACCTCCGACAATAAATTCCTTTTTTCTTATACAGGATTTTTATAAATTATAATGTTCAGAACAACCTTTTTACATAAGCGGTAGAGCTGCCGAAGAATAAATAAAATAATCACACTGCTGCTGCACCCAATTGGCCATCATTTGAAAAACCGTTTTCAGGAGTTTTATTTGCGCCGCTACGGACATTTTTCTCAGGATCAACGCGAATTCATCATCACCCGGCCCGACACACCGGCGCCCTGGGTGAACTATATTTCCAACGGCCGGTACCACGGTATCATTTCGCACACGGCGGGTGGATTCAGTTTCTATCAGAGTCCGCGCGACAGCCGTATCACCCGCTGGCGCTATAACAGTCTGCCCATGGACCGCCCGGGGCGCTATGTGGTTCTGCGGGACAAAACCAGCGGCGACTACTGGTCACCCACCTGGCAACCGACAGAGACCAATTTGGAGCAGTACGAATGCCGCCACGGACTTTATTACACCCTCATCTCCTCCCGATACCAGGGCATCGAGGCTTCTATATTATATTTTGTCCCGCCCGATGATGACCTGGAAATCTGGCGCGTGCGGATTAAAAACCTCTCTGCAGCAAAAAAAGAGCTGGACATCTTTGCCTACGACGAACTGGCGCTGGGGCATGCTCTCATAGACCTTATCAACCAGCCCAATGATCAGCATTTCAACGAGGTTTTCTTTAATCGCAATGAAGAGATTTTGTTCGCCAGCAAACGCTACTGGATCATCAATTCCGGCGCCTCGGTCAAGCAGGCGAACCAGGCCTGGGATCGCTACGTTTTCTTTGCCTCATCCCTTCCCGTGGTGGGCTGGGACGGTTGCAAAGATTTATTCATTGGCCGCTGGCGATCGGAGAGCAATCCTATCGCCGTGGAGAAGGGCCGCTGCCATGACAGTGAAATCACCTCTGGAGATGCCATAGCCGCCCTGCAGACGGCATGTACGCTCAAATCGGGCGAAGAAAAAGAATTTGCATTTTTGCTGGGCACAGTGCCGCGCGAGGATTATTTGAACGCCGGCAGCGCAGTAGTTAAGAAATACCGCGATCTTGCCATGGTGGAGCAATCCTATGCACAACTACGCGCCGAATGGAAGGACTATATTCATCATGTTCAGGTGGATACACCGGACGACGACATGAACACCATGCTCAACGTCTGGAATCAATATCAAACATCCGTCACTTTTAGATTTTCACGCGATGCATCCTATTATCACGGCGGATTACTCTTCGGCCGCGGTTTTCGCGATTCCTGTCAGGATATACTGGGCCCCAGCATTCCACGGCCGGAATGGGTTAAAACTCGCATTCTGGAAATGACCCAATACCAATTTCAAAACGGCAGCGCCTTCCACCTCTATTTTCCTTTTAGCGGCGGCGGAGAATTGACCGGACATTCCGACACGCCCTTATGGTTGCCGCTGGCCATCATGGTGTACCTGAAAGAAACCGCCGATTTCGCCTTTTTGCACGAAAAAACCAAATTCTATGATCACGGCGAAGCCACCGTGCTCGAGCATCTTCATGCCGCCATACAATTCGCACTGATGAACCTGACCGACCGACATTTAGCCAAGTTCGGGCCCGGCGACTGGAACGATACCCTCGACTATCTCGGCCGCGAAGGACGAGGCGAAAGCGTGTGGGTCACCATGTTCCTCGCTTATATTTTACGAGAAAGCATCAGCCTGTGCAAATATATCGGCGATGAAGAGGGCGCCATGCGTTACTCGAGGGAATACCAAAGGATTGCCGGGGCGATAAACGAATACTGCTGGGACGGCGAATGGTATACCCGCGGCACCAACGATCTCGGTGAGGTGATCGGCTCAAAGCATAATGAAGAGGGTAAAATTTTTCTCAACACCCAGGCATGGGCGGTGATCAGCGGCGTTGCCGACGAAGCGCGCGCCCTGAGCTGCATGAATGCGGTGTTGAATCATCTGGATACACCCAAAGGACCGAAAATTTTGCATCCCGCTTTTAGCAGAATCGATCCCGGCATTGGTTTGGCCACACGCTGCGTTGCCGGCAAAAAGGAAAATGGGGCGGTATTCAACCACCCGGTCAGCTGGGCGATCCTGGCGGAGTGTATACTGGGCCGCGGCGACCGCGCTTATGGCATCTATAAAAAATCGCTGCCGATGAATCCGGCCATCGACATCGATCGCTACCAGGTTGAACCGTATGTTTACGCCGAATACGTCACCAGTCCCGATCACCCGACCTTCGGACAGGCCAGCCACTCCTGGCTCACCGGCTCATCCGCCTGGATGCTGCGGGATGGTATTGACTATATTCTCGGTGTGCGACCGGTTTACGAGGGATTGCTGATCGATCCCTGCATACCCGCTGAGTGGAAGCGATACAAAGTGACGAGGAAATTCCGCGGCAAACAATATGAAATTTATGTGCGCAATCCTGTCGGCGTCAACAAAGGCATTCGCACGCTCAAAGTGGACGATGAGCCGCTGCAGGGCAATGTCATCACATCCGAATGGATCAAAGATATAACTAAAGATAATGTGGTGGTGGAGGTCGAGTTGGGATAATTTTGATGGTGTCTGGGATTTTGAATTCTTTTTTTTAGAGTCGAATCATGCAAAAATGCCCTGCAGGAGCCGGTTATTTATTTAATTTCTAACAAGCCAAAGAAATATTCAACACCGGTGGATTCATCCAAAATGAATCCTTTCCACTTCAACAGAGAGCATAACCATGAATAAAACAGAACTCACCTCCATCCTCAAAGGACAGCTCATCGTCTCCTGCCAGGCGGACGATGGTGATCCGTTGGATGACCCCTATATTCTGACGGCCATGGCCAAAACCGCGGTGAATAATGGCGCCCGAGCCATACGTGCCTGCTATCCGCGCAATATCAATGCCATGCGTCAAGAGCTGTCCGTCCCCATCATCGGGCTGCATAAAAAAATCTATCCCGATTCACCTGTATTTATCACGCCCACCCTGGTGGAGGCGTTAAAAGTGGCCGGGACCGGCTGTGAGGCGATCGCGCTGGATGCGACGAAACGATCTCGCCCGGGCGGAGAGAAATTAGCGCACATTGTTTCGGAAGTACGACGAAACAGCAAAACCGCGCTCATGGCCGACGTATCCACTCTGGAAGAAGGACTGGCAGCCGCTGATCTGGGATTCGAAATAGTAGCCTCCACCCTCTCCGGATACACCGAAGAAACAGAGGAGAATTCCGCAGATTCACCCGATTTTGCACTGGTGGAAGCCCTGGCCAGACGCATCGGCGATAATGCATTTATCATTGCTGAAGGGAAAGTCTGGTCACCTGCGGATGCGGTGCGCTTGCTGCAATGCGGCGCGGATGCGGTGGTGGTGGGTTCGGCCATCACCCGGCCGGGGTATATCACCAAACGGTACGTCGAGGCGATGGGAGGCCTTGCCTGATCTTTGCAATTAAAACCGCACGGCTGTTAAAAAAGTAAGAAATGATATATCTGATGCGCTATTCGAGTTTTAGTCAAATGGTTCTCGAATGCAATTTAATTTGTATTATAACAAATCGTTACCCTCACCCTTACCCTCTCCCGAGAGCGGGAGAGGGCACTAGCTTTTTTAGATTTATAGGACTTTTTGGACAGCCACGGTGCATTTGTCGTTGCATTCGACTCAGATGTCTTTGACAGGATGACGGAGAAGCAAAGATTTCAGAACGATGAGTATTGTTGAATGCGCCTGCTTCAATGCCTTGAACAATCATCTAATGAAGGAAGGCTAGTTCCTCCTCCCTACGCAACTATGGCCGCGTTTTCAGCGCAAACGGTTTTGCCGGAACAGCATAAAGCTGCTGCAAGGTAGTAAAGAAAACAGGCTGACCCCAGTGATAGGCGAACCAGGCCACGCCGGCAGCGCCCGGTTCGAGGGCAGCATCA
>JAFGSU010000307.1 GCA_016934435.1 Candidatus Zhuqueibacterota bacterium
CAGATGGTAGCGCAAGAGGCGCATGCATGCCGGCAGCAACATTGGGCGCGCCGCAGACGACCGAATAGTGCCTCCCCCCTGCTTCCACCCGGCATATGTGCAACTTTTCGGCGCTCGGATGCCCTTCGCAGGTTATTACTTTACCGACCACTACTCCGGTAAAGTCGCGCCTGACTTGTTCGACGCTTTCCACCTCGAGCCCGATCATGGTCAGAGCCTCGGCCAGGTCTGCCGGGGAAAGGGAAATATCGACGAATTCTTTTAGCCAGCTTAGTAGGACTCGCACCGTTGTTTCCGATCTTTAAAACTGTTGTAGAAAACGCAAATCGTTTTCGTAAAAAATGCGTATATCGTGGACTTGATATTTGAGCATGGTGATTCGTTCCACACCCATGCCAAATGCATAACCCGAATATATGGTCGGATCATAATCTACAAAACCAAAAACGGCCGGGTCGACCATGCCGGCGCCGGAAATTTCCAGCCAACCGGTATTCTTGCAAACCCGACACCCTTTGCCTTTGCAAAAGATGCATGAAAAATCATACTCTGCGCTGGGTTCCGTGAATGGGAAAAAGCTCGGTCGGAACCGTACTCTGACATCCTTGTTGAATATCTTTTGCGCGAACGCCTGTACAACGCCCTTTAACTCGGCGAACGATACGCCGCGATCGACGCAGAGACCTTCGACCTGGTGGAATGTCGGCGAATGGGTGGCATCGGGCGTGTCGTTGCGAAAACATCGACCCGGAGCGATCATGCGCACCGGCGGCTTTTGATTTTCCATCGTCCGAATTTGTACCGGTGATGTATGCGTTCGCAGTACAAGCCCTTCGCGCAGATAAAACGTATCCTGCATATCCCGAGAAGGATGATAAGGCGGTATGTTCAGCGCCTCGAAATTATAATAATCGCTTTCGATTTCCGGACCTTCCTCGATCCGGAATCCCATACCTACGAAAATCTGCTTGATTTCATCCAGAACCTGCAGCAGGGGATGCATTGCGCCGCACGCCGGTAGCCGTGGCGGTAGCGACGGATCGAACGACTCGATGGCGGCCGGTTGTCGCTGAAAAGCTGTCTTGCGCTCTTCCAGTCTACTCTGAATCGTTTCTTTAATCCGATTCAAGGCACCGCCAAGCTGAGGTTTTTCATTCGCATCCAACTGGCTCATCCAGCTGAAATAGGATTGTAAAATTCCTTTGCGCCCCAGATATTCGATCTTTAATGCTTCCAGCGCCGGCTCGTCCTGAGCCGCGGCCAGACGCGCTGAAAAATCGGATTCGGTTTTTTCGAGGACCTTGAGAAATTTTTGCAGATTTTCACTCATAGCGTTTTACACTTTGGCTGCTTCGACCAGTTGTTCAAAGGCTTTTAAATCGTTGACGGCCAGATCAGCCAAAATTTTTCTGTTAATCGCGATGTTGTTCTTTTTTAACGCTGAGATCAGGGATGAATAGTTCATCCCATACAGATGGGCGGCTGCGTTAATGCGAACGATCCATAAACTTCTAAAGTCGCGTCTTCTGGCTCTTCTATCTCTGTACGAGTATGTTAAACCCTTCTCCACCGTTTCACGTGCGGAACGATAGAGGCGATGTTTGCCGCCATAATATCCTTTAGCGGCTTTCAAATATTTATTTCGACGGTGACGCGTTACGACCGGCGAATGTGATCTTGGCATAGAACCTCCAACTCAGTTTGACTGATTATTAAGCGGAAATCATGCGTTTGACGCGCGCTTCATCTGCTGCAGACACAATGTCCGTCTGCCGTAGATTGCGTTTCCGCTTTTGCGATTTCTTCGTCAGGATATGGCTTTTGTAAGCCTTGTTCCTGCGCACTTTACCTGTTGCCGTGAGGCGAAATCGCTTACTGGCCCCACGGTTACTTTTCATTTTCGGCATTTACTTGATCCCTCAATTTAATGGTTATTTCTTCACAAAAAATACGACCAGTTGACCGCCCTCCATGACGGCATCCTTTTCCAACTTGCCGATATCCTGGAGTGATTCGATGAAGCGATCCAGAACCCGCTTGCCAAATTCCTGATGTATCATTTCACGTCCTTTAAACATGACCGTCGCTTTTACGCGGTTTCCATCCATTAGAAATTTACGGGCATGCTTTACTTTAAAATCAAAATCGTGCTCTTCGATTTTAGGCCTCAGTCTGATTTCTTTGGTAACAATGACGTGCTGTTTTTTTTTGGTTTCTTTTTCTTTTTTAGCCAGCTCGTATTTGTATTTGCCAAAATCCATGATTTTACAGACCGGCGGCACCGAATTGGGAGCGACCTCGACCAAATCCAATCCCGCATTTTCAGCCCTTCGTATCGCCTCGTTTTTATTGACAACGCCAACCTGCTCTCCATTTTCATCGATCAGACGTACGGAAGAAGCGTCGATTTGTTCATTCACGCGAATGATTTTCTTTTTAATAGCGAATCCTCCTTTTTGATCAACTCTTACTTTCAATTTTATCCATGATCTCAGCAATAACCGAATCAATGTCACTGATGCCTGAATCTCCCTCCTTGTGTTTGCGTACCGATACGGTTCCCGCCTCCACCTCTTTTTGGCCGAGGATGAACATGTAGGGGATTTTTTGCGTTTCCGCGTCGCGAATTTTATAGCCTACTTTTTCATTGCGATCATCCAGTTCGACCCGCAGACCTTTCTCGACGAGTTTATCATATACCTGCCGAGCATATTCGTGTTGATTCTCGGTTATAGGTATGACCATCACCTGCACCGGCGCTAACCAGAGCGGAAAGGCGCCGGCATAGTGCTCGATCATCACACCGAAAAATCGTTCCAGAGACCCCAGCAAGGCGCGATGCACCATTACGGGCCGATGTTCCTTGCCATCTTTTCCTACATAGGTGAGGTCAAAGCGTTCGGGTTCGTTAAAATCCACCTGAATGGTTGAGCATTGCCAGGTGCGCCCCAATGAATCCTTGATTTTGATATCGATTTTAGGGCCATAAAAAACGCCTTCACCGGGATCGACCTGATAAGCCACCTGCGCCTTTTCCAAGCCTTGTTTTAGTGACTCGGTTGCCTGTTGCCAATTTTCCAGGGTACCGACGGAATTTTCCGGTCGGGTGGAAAGAAAAATATCATATTCGCTGAAACCGAAAGAACGTAAAATATACAATGAAAAATCCAGGACGCGCGATATTTCGTCATTCAGCTGATCCGGCCGGCAGAACAGGTGCGCGTCATCCTGGGTGAAACCGCGCACGCGTAGCAATCCATGCAGAACGCCGGAGCGTTCGTAGCGATACACCGTGCCCAGCTCGGCCCAGCGGATGGGCAAATCACGATAACTTCTGGTCCGGTTTTTGTAGATATGCAGATGAAACGGACAGTTCATCGGTTTGATCATATACTGCATTTCATCCACTTCCATAGGCGAATACATGTTTTCGCGGAAGAAATCGAGATGACCGCTGGTGCCCCATAAGGCGATTCTGGCGATATGCGGCGACACCACGAATTCATAACCGGCTTTGAGATGTTGCTGGCGCCAGAATTCTTCGATTTTATAGCGCACGTAGGCGCCCTTTGGATGCCAGAGAATGAGGCCTGGGCCGATTTCGTCGTTGACGCTGTACAGGTCCAATTCGCGCCCAAGCCGGCGATGGTCGCGTTTCTTGGCTTCTTCGATGCGGAACAAAAATTCGTCCAATTGTGATTTTTTCGGAAACGCAATGCCGTAAATGCGTTGCAGCATCGGATTGTTTTCATCGCCGAGCCAGTAGGCGCCGGCGACGCTGAGCAGCTTAAAGTATTTGATATATCCGGCCGACGGCACATGCGGTCCGCGACACAGGTCGATGAAATCCCCCTGGCGATAAATGCTGGGCGGTTCGCCGAGCCGTTCGATCTGTTCGACCTTGTAGGTCTCGTTCAGTTTTTTGAATAGGGCCAGGGCTTGCTCTTTACTGGGCTCTTCGCGCCTGAACGGCAAATCTTCAGCGACGATCTGCTGCATTTTTTCTTCGATGCGCGCGAGGTCTTCCGGCGTGAAAGACTGTTCCACTTCAACGTCGTAATAGAATCCTTCGTCGACGGGTGGCCCAAAGGCGAATTTCGCTTCCGGGAACAACGCTTTGACGGCATGGGCCATGACGTGGGCGGCGCTATGCCAGAATATTTCCATGCCTTGCGGAGAATCGGTCGTGATGAACAGGAGCGCCCCGTCTCGATCGAGCGGTCGCCCGAGATCAATCAGGGTGCCTTCATATTGCGCGGCAATGGCTTCGCGTGCAATCCGGCCGCCGATTTGCTGCAATATCTCGAATGGTTTTATCCCCGATGGATATTCTTTATCGCTTTTATCTGGAAACGTTACCTTGATATTGGACAAATTCAGCATCCTTCCGTCGATGATTCTGGTCTAAACAATAAACCGCCCTTGGGGGCGGCCTCGTGCACAATGAGAATGAGTTTCCTGATTTTGGTGTGGGCGGTACTGGAGTTGAACCAGTGACCCCTTGCATGTCAAGCAAGTACTCTAACCATCTGAGCTAACCGCCC
>JAFGSU010000308.1 GCA_016934435.1 Candidatus Zhuqueibacterota bacterium
AAATTGTTGAGACATTTTTCAGCATCTTTGATGGTGTAAAGAGGTTCGAAATCCGCTTTTCCTTTTGCTCTTCGTTTTTTATTGACATATTCGACGTCTTTTTCCTGAATGTGACCGGAATCCTGCAACATGATGCTGCACAGGTCGCGGGTGGCATGGGTACAGAAGATATGGCCGTCGAATCCCGATTTAACTAAATTGGGAATATTGCCGCTGTGATCGATGTGGGCGTGCGAAAGCACCATGGCATCGATACTGGCGGGATCGAACGGAAAGTGGCGGTTACGTTCAAAGGCCGCCTTACGTTTGCCCTGAAAAAGGCCGCAGTCCAATAATATTTTTTGTCCGTTTACATAAAGCAGATGCATGCTTCCGGTTACCGAACGCACGCCGCCGAAAAATTGAATATCCAAAATTTACTCCGTATTATTATAATAGCATAGCCAAATCACCGGTCCATTATAATGGACACCGCTTCGGTGCCTTCTGGTTAATAAAATAACCCTGTGGGTAGCACATATTCCGTTCAGTTCGCGGGTTAACACCGATTTTGTGAATGGAGTAGCGGGATTTTAAGGGCTTTAGAACTTGCCGTCCATACGAAACTCGGGTGTATCGAACCAGAATCCGGTCTGGGCAATGGCGTCATATTCCGCCTGCAGCAGGTCGTGGTGGTACACCTCTTGCTCGCGTACAAAAGAAAAGATCGTCTTCACCGCTTCATCTTCACTCTGTTGTGCCAGAGCGCCGTAGTATTGCATGGCCTCCCGTTCCTGTTTCATGGCAATGCGCAGAGCTTGCAGCTCATCGGTAGTTGCCGGTTTGATGGATTTTTTTGTTTTTTCATCAAAAATCGGAACCTGCGGTTTGGTCGGGTACTCTTTCAGGATGACGCGCCAGTCGCCGGCCAATTTTTCAGTGTCGAGCATACGCTCAAAAGTCGCCAGATGCATGGCTTCCTCGTCGGCGAGACGGTTGAAAATGGCCTTGCCGGTTTCGTTGTTCGTGTTAGCGGCCGCTTCGAGATAGAATTTGCGGCCTTTTTTTTCCATTTCGATCGCCATCTTAATGCCGGCGGCGATGTCGGGAATATTTTTTTCCATTCTCAATACCTTTCATTATGATGAAACAATATAGTCTAAAACAACATTGACCTGAATTATGCGATTTTTTTGTACTTTTCCAACTTTCCGGAAGCTGTCGGCCCGCGGGAGATAATGAGTCGCATATCTTAAGATAAAGATAGGTATAAAATCGCAAATGATCAAGGTCAAATATGGTGATTCGGCGTCTGCAACACCGCCCCGGTATGGGCCGATGTTACCAGACGGCTATATCGCTCCAGCCACCCCCCTCTGGTTCTCGGCTGAAAAGGCGGCAATTCCGCCAATCGTCCGGCGATCTCTTGGTCGCTCAGCGCCGCCCGCAGCGATTTCTTGTGCAAATCGATATGGATGATATCGCCGTCGCGTAAGGCGGCGATGGGGCCGCCCGCTGCCGCTTCCGGACTTAGATGGCCGATGCAGGCGCCGCGGGTGCCGCCGGAGAAACGACCGTCGGTAATCAGCGCCACCCGATCGCCCAATCCGCGGCCCATGATCGCCGAAGTAGGCGCCAGCATTTCCGGCATACCGGGTCCACCCCTGGGCCCTTCATAACGAATCACCACCACCTCACCGGGCTGAATGACGCCGGCCTCGATGCCGGCCAGACACGCCTGCTGACCCTCAAAAACGCGCGCCGAACCCGAATGGTTCCACATGCTCTCCACCACCGCAGCAGTTTTAATCACCGCCCCCTGCGGCGCCAGGTTGCCGAATAAAATTGCCAGACCGCCGCAGGACGCAAAAGGATTTTCAATCGGTCTAATCACTCTGCTGTCCAGAAGGCGAGCCTCGCCAATCGTCTCGCCGAGAGAACAACCCGTAACGGTAGGCCGATCGAGGTTCAACAAACCGGGAATTTTTGCCAGCTCGGCCAAAATAGCCGAAACACCGCCGGCGCGATCCACATCTTCGATGTGCACCTCGCGGGTCGCCGGCGACACTTTGCACAAATACGGCACGCGATCCGATAAACTGTTCAAATCAGTCAGGTCAATAGTAACATTGGCTTCATGGGCGATGGCCAGAGTGTGCAAAATGGTATTGGTGGACCCGCCCATGGCAAAATCAAGCGCAAAGGCATTATCGATGCTGCGGGCGGTGACAATATCGCGCGGTTTAAGGTCGCGCGTTAGCAAATCCATGATGCGCGGCCCGATTTGATCAATGAGCTGCTGCCGGCGCGGGTCCACAGCCAAAATAGTGCCGTTGCCGGGCAGCGCCATACCCAAAGCCTCCATCAAACAATTCATACTGTTGGCGGTGAACATGCCGGCGCAACTGCCGCAGCCGGGACAGCCATGGTCTTCCAGATCTTTCAGTGCTTCAGGGGTGATGGTGCCCGACTGAAAAGCGCCGACGCCCTCGAATACCGAGATCAAATCGATGGCCTCGCCTTTTGCCGTACGGCCGGCTTGCATGGGCCCGCCGGAAATAAAAATAGTCGGGATATTCAGACGCAGGGCCGCCATCAGCATACCGGGCACGATCTTGTCGCAATTGGGGATGCACACCAGCGCATCCAGACAGTGGGCCTGAGCCACCGTCTCCACACAATCGGCAATCAATTCACGGGATGCCAGGCTATAGTGCATGCCGTCGTGACCCATGGCAATGCCGTCGCCGACGCCGATGGTGTTGAATTCCAGCGGCACCCCGCCCGACTGCCGGATCGATGCCTTGACGCGCCGGGCGAATTCATGCAGATGCACATGCCCGGGAATCAGGTCGGTATAGGAATTACACACCCCGATGAACGGTTTGCACAAATCCTCATCGGTCAGGCCGGTAGCCTTGAGCAGACTGCGATGCGGCGCCCGCTCGATGCCTTTTTTGATGGTATCCGATCTCATGTCAACTTGCCTTTGCATACAAGGTTACGAGTATTTGCCCGCACAAATCGTTTATAAAATAAAAGTACAATATTTTCATGCAATAATGCAAGCTTTTTTGTCAGCAAATTTTGCTACTAACCTGCAAACTGAACGGATAAGATGCCACCCAAAAGGTCAATATTTTAATCTGTTGGTACCAAATCTTTGCCTCCTGTACCCTTCACCATGGTTTATATGAGGTGTATTCCGTTGATCACCGAATATCATTGCCGTTTCATGTAACTCTTTGCCAATAAATTCGTAAACTTTTAAGAATCGCCGCACCGGAGTAAAAACCGCAACAATCCACTGAAATATGTATTTGAAATATGATAGTATTTTTGCCAATGCCAACCTGCAATGACAGACATAGAAATCAATCCCCGTAGGAGACACCATGCGCCGGATAATCCTGTTTTTCGTTTTAGTCACAACCGTGATCGGTTACGCTTTCCTTCCGCTTTTCGCCGAACAGGGCAAGGTCATCGTTTTAAAGAAAACCGAGCAGCCGATCATCATTGACGGCATCATCGATCCGGTCTGGCAGACGGCGGATTCGGTTGATGATTTCATTCAATACCGCCCCTATTACGACCAGGCGCCCACGCGTCGCAGCTGCGCCAAAATTCTCACCTCCGACCACGCCCTCTACTGCCTGATGATCTGTTACGATGATAGAAAAAATATCCAGGCCCACACCGGCAAGTTAGACGACTTTGGCGGCGATATTGTTTCCATCATGCTCGATACCTTCGGCGACCGGCGCACAGCCTACAAGTTCGCCGTCACCGCTGCGGGCGTGCGCGCCGACTGCCGCATGCTCGACGACGGGCGCAATCGCGATTACAGCTGGGACGGCGTCTGGTTCTCGGATGCTAAAATCTACGATTGGGGATTTGTCATCGAGATGGAAATCCCTTATCGCTCGATTCAATACGATGAAAAACTGACCGAATGGGGACTGGATTTCGACCGCTGGATACCGGCCCGGTCCGAAGACATCTACTGGTGCCGCTACGCCGAAAACGAAGGCCTGCGCATATCGAAATTTGGCCGCATGGTTTTCGAAAGCTACCACCCCACCGTCAAAGGGCTCAATCTCGAAATTTATCCCGTCGGTATTGCCAAAATGCAATGGCAAGGAGACCAAAAATATGACATCAGCCCCAATGCTGGCATCGATATTTTTTACAATCCCTCGCAGCAGCTCACGTTTCAACTGACCGGCAATCCCGATTTCGCCCAGATCGAAGCCGATCCGTACGATTTTAATATCAGCCGCTATGAATCCTACTTTAGTGAACGCCGACCTTTTTTCACCGAAGGCAACGAGATTTTCATGCCCTCCGGCCGCGACCGCAGCTCCGGATTCTACAGTCCGCTGGAACTTTTTTATTCCCGCCGCATCGGCAGAAAACTGCCGGACGGCAGCGAAGTGCCGCTTTTGTTCGGCACCAAGGCCTTCGGCCGGCTGGGGCAGTGGGAATACGGCGGATTCATGGCCATGACCGGTGAGCAGGATTATGAAGAAAACGGCGAAATAAAATCAGAACCCCGGGCCTATTTCAGTTCCGTCCGATTCAAGAAGCAGATTCTCAATAATTCCAGCATCGGCCTGCTTTACGTCGGAAAGAACACAGAGAAGGAAAATAGCGGCGTCATCGACGTTGACGGCGCCTTTCGCCAGTCGGACTGGCAGCTCTCCTATCAATTTGCGCGTTCCTATAAAAACAATCAGGGTGATTATGCCGCCTCCCTCGGACTTTTTATGCCCAAAGATAAATGGATCTTAGCGCTACGTTCAAGATACATCGGCAAAGATTTCGATATCAACCAGGTCGGATTCGTGCCCTGGCAGGGAACCGGTGAGTTCACCATGATGGGCGGACCGCGCTGGTACTATCAAACCGGCTATATTCAGAGCATTCTGCTCTATACCGGCATCACCTTTGAATATGAACGCGTCGATCACTACACCGACCGCGGCGCCGCCATAGGCCTGAATATGCAGTTTCGCGATAACTGGGGATACGAAATAACGCTAATTTCGGGCAAGGCAAAGGAGCTCGACGTTCGCTTTAACTCTTTTGAAGCAAATGTCTCCTCCTGGTTCAACATCTCGCCCAAATGGAACGGCAATTTGTTCGGCGGCTATGCTAAAACCTATAACTTTGATCGCGGTTTCCTCGCATTTTATGGCTGGATGGGGAGTGAGTTCAGCTGGCGGCCGTTCAATATCCTGAACATCGGCACCAGCTTCAATACTTTCATCGAAGGTAATCCCGACAATGAGATCGAGGACGTTACCTACAACGCCCGGCCTTTTTTGTCGATCACGCCGATCAACAATCTGAATGTGCGTGTTTACTGGGATAACGTGTATGTGCGTTCGAGCGAACAGATCGAACAGATGATCGCCGGATTTCTCTTTTCTTATAATTTCCGACCCAAAAGCTGGATTTATTTGGCCATTAATGAAGTGCAAAATCGGGCCGAAGAATACAATGCCGCCGGTCGGCTCTTACCCAGCCGGCTGCATATTGCGGACCGCGTCAGCGTGCTAAAATTAAAATATCTATTCTATTTTTAAAAAGATTCATTGCATCTTTGGCGGTTGCTGCGTATTTTATCAACAAACCGGAAAATATCTTGTTTGTCCTTTCCTTTCAAAATAGAATGACAATCCATGCGCCGTTATGCATACATTTTATTTGTTTCGATCATCTTCTCCGCCAATTCCTTCGCAGAATCTACCGCCAAAACAACCTATATGGTGCCCATGCGCGACGGTGTTAAACTGGCTACCGATGTTTATCGACCGCTGGACCTATCGCCTCATCCGGTATTGCTCTATCGCACGCGGTACAATAAAAACAACAATCCTCTCGCCGGTTTAATCACCCTGCTCAATTTGAGAGGTTACGTCGGAGTAATACAGGACACTCGAGGGCGCTACGCCTCAGGGGGGGTGGATTCGGTTTTTATCACGGATGGCTGGGGAACGCTGCAGGACGGCTACGATACCATCGAGTGGCTGACCCATCAATCGTGGTGCAATGACCAAATCGGTATGCTCGGCGCCTCCGCCGACGGTATCAGCACCTACCGCGCCGTCGGCAGTCTGCATCCGGCGCTCAAATGCGCGGTTGCCATGGTGGCGCCAACCGATTTCTATCATCAGGTCGTCTACCCCGGTGGGGAATATCGTAAATCACTATGCGAGGGCTATTTATCGGAACAAAATACTGCCTGGATGATCGATTATTACCTGCAAAATCCCTACTATAACCAAATCTGGCAAGACATGAACTGGCACACGCGTACCGATTCCATAAAAATTCCCATGTTGCATATCGGCGGCTGGTACGACTCTTTTTCAGAAGGCACAGTCGCAGCTTTCCAGGATTTGCTGCAAAAGCTCCATGCCGCATCGCAACACCTCATCATGGGGCCATGGACGCACGGCACCATCGGCAGCGACGGGGCCGTGGGTGAAATGCACTACCCCGATGCCGGCCTGGATATTTACAATCATATCATCCAATGGTTCGATCATTGGCTGCTTGGCTATGATAACGGCGTCGACCATGCGCCGCCTGTGCACTATTATCTCATGGGCGATCCCGACAAACCGGGCGAAACGGGATGCGGCTGGATGGAAACCGAGACCTGGCCTCCTTCGGATACCACGATTCTTTCCCTCTATCTAACCGTAGACGGCAAATTGCAGCATCAGCCGGGCCTTATCGGCCGGCGCAGCTTCACCTACGACCCGGATCATCCGGTACCCACACTCGGCGGCAATAATCTCACCATAC
>JAFGSU010000309.1 GCA_016934435.1 Candidatus Zhuqueibacterota bacterium
ATAAATAATCGAAAAATAGCATAATTCACAAATAAAAAATAGAGTTTACCCATCATCTGAAATAAAAACGTACCCATACAGTCATTATCTTACGACTGTACGAATCCCGTGAGAGTCCAACGTTGATTTTTAAGATAAGTGAACCTAAAAAGCAACGCCGCCAAACTGTAAAAGCAGTCTTTGCGGCGTTGCTTCTCGCGGTTTAACATGCCATAGGTCTATTTAGTCGTCTTTTGTCTGATTGAGCAGCCAGGACATGATGCCGAAATCATCCTTATAGGTAGGCACCCAGCTCCAATGGTTCTGGTGGAACAGGTCGGGATAGAGTAGGTTGGGGGTAATGGAAATGTCGTACTTTTCCAGATCTTCAGGCGAGAATAGAGTCAGATGGGCATTGTTGTTGCCGTTGTCGCGCATATTCATCACCGCGTCCACCAGGTACTTGTGGCGGTACAAGGAGTGATCAATATATGCGGAAGTGACCCAGACAGGTCTGCGTATGGACTTGAGTATATTAAAGGTCTCCGGGGTCATTGAAGGGCAGACGGGAACAGCCGCGGCAAACAGGTCTGAGCCAACCGACATGGCTCGAACCGTACCAGCACCGCCCATAGACATACCGGTAACATAGATGCGCTTGGGATCAACCTTGCCTTCGCCGATCATTCTGCGGATAATGTCGCAAACCTTGGCCAGATAATAGCGAGACCAGCCGTAACGCCAATCTGAAGGGAAGTTGCTGTCGGCAAACTTAGTATTCATGTTCATTTTGGAAAAATCTCGGCGCTGCTCCACGCACATGGGAGCCATAATATAGACATCGGGATATTCCTCGGCAAAGTTAACGGGACCATAGTCGGCCATCAGCTGTTTTTCGTTGTCTCTCTCTCCCTCAAAACCGCCGTTGCCGCCGCCGTGAAGGAACAGAATCATGGGGCGCGCCTCGGAGGAATCGGGTGAGTAAAGCCGATACATTACCCGCCCTTCCTCGAGCCGGGCAAACTTATCGTCAGAGGTACGGGTTTTAACGGTAAATTCCGTCTGCGTATACTTTTTGCTTTCCACCACCAGAGTCCAAGCAGCTTTGTTGGTCGAGGGTACAACTGTGATAATGAGCTTGCCGTCCATTACTTCGATCGCTTCCACATCGCCGGGGGCGCGACCTCTCGATTGCTTCAGAAAACGGATGTGTTCCGTGTCCACGGCGGGACCTTCCAGAAAGACTTCTTTGGAGGCAGGAGCCTGACCCTCCCAGGGAAGCTCAAAGGAGGAGATCTCTTGCCCGGTCAGACCAAGAAAAGCATTTGCTATGTATGCCATTATTTGTTCTCCCTTCAGGTTTATGTAAAATTATGATAGCATAATCGGACTGCTTTATGCAAAAATTCTTAATGCCGGAATTGCCGGCAGGCGGCTGAGCGTTAAGGTGCAGCCCGTCAGTTCAAGTTTACCGTCAACGCTGGATTCCACATATAGCGGAGCATTGTAAATATAATGAATATCTACGAAAGGTAGTCGACATCGGAACTGCGGGGTTTTATATTGTGACCGTGAGGGAGGAAGCGTCAAACTCGTCCTACAGATGTCGGTCGGCTATAGTTGCGCCCCAGAGGGTAATAACGATCCGATTAGAGAAGAACAGCACTCCCTCGTACCCATACAATCATTAACTCTCGACTGTACGAATCCCATGATAGTCCAATATATAATCGATTCAAAAAAATATTTTCCCGTTCTTTTGGCTTTACATTGATGCGTCTAGTCAATAATTTGAAATATTACCAATCTTTCCACGCATAGTAATATTTTGCACCTCCTTGCTTTCCCTGATTGCTAACAACAACAAAGATTACCATTTTTTGATTGTCAGAACCTTTTGGTGCAGCAATTGATACCTCTTTATTTGCCTGACCGATTGTAATCTTTCCATTATTGATTGTTGCAGAGCAAGTGCCTTCGCCACTGATGTCCCGCAATGCCTGATTGGTTGCTGATCCTAAGGGTGTACTTTCCGAACCCAGATATGCATAGGCATTGACCCCGCTGTAGTTGGTCCATTTCCGATCGAATTTATTTATAGCAGCTGACAAATCGAGTCGGATTGTATGGCCGGCAAAATACTCTTTCTCAGGTAAAGACCAACTGCCATAGGTTTCGATTATTTCAGTTCCACCGGTTCCTGTCCTTACCATGTTGAGACTAATCGAATTCTTGCTTGATGAAAAATCATATTCAACTAAATCCTTTTGGTCACCGACAGTTTGATTCTTAGGAACAATAACTTGTACATCATATTGTTCCCAATAACCATCTTGCGCGTTCTGATTTGTGGTTGGTTCCATAGTTATAAAGGTGCTTGCGCTTGTTGTTGCTTGGCTTAAGCTTGGATTACCTGTCGTTGTTGAATTCTTGTCCGCTCCCAGTAGTCCCATCATGCCCAAAATGTTAGTGCAACCAGATAGATTAAACGCAAATACAATGAACACCAAAATTACTACCAGTTTTTTCATAGCTCTAAATCTCCTTGTCATAAGCGGTGTTTTCTTTCACAAATTTCGAGCAGCTAATTTACTGCGTACGGCATTGAGCTGATTTTTCTGTTTTTCAGCCTTTTTCATTTCTTGTGTTAATTGTTCAATTTTTCTGGCTGAGTCAAACTTTGTTTTGATCTTCTCAAAGGTTTTTTCGGCTTTAGCAACAGGCTGCGCCCAGGGATCATCAGAAATATCAGCTATTGCTAGTTTATTCTCCAATTGCCTGTTTAATCCAAATATTTCAAGCATAATTTTAATACTCCTTATTTAGCGTTGAGTCTGCTTTCCAACTGCTTGTTGTACCAGTCGTTGTACCGATCTAATTCACTTCTATATTGTTCCTGACTAGCATTCTGAATACTGCCATCCGGTTTTTTAATCAGGTTCTGACCATCTGGTGTACTTTGAAAAACTGTTCCGTCAGGCATGCTGACAACAGCTGAGCCATCGGGTGCAACCTGCGCTGAACGACCGTCTGGCAATTGCATATTTTCAGTGCCATCCGGGTTTTGTACAACAACAACCCCATCTTTCGTTCTGAAGTCCATTGTTCCATCCGCATGATGAGTCATTGAAGCGTTATCGTTTTCAACTTTACAATAGCCATCACTTTGGCATGTGCCTCTCGCACCGTTTTCTTTGTCATCAAAACTGCCATTGCCATCTGCGTCCTTCTTCCAAAACGAACCATCTGTCATTTTAGCGTCTAATTCTCCGGTCTGCGAATTCCATTTGATATAGCTGCCATCAGTATTTTTATATTCGCCATCACCGTTATTTATGTTACCTGTAAAAGCTGTCCCATCAGCGCCTTTGAAATTCACTCGGCCATCAGAATACTCCTCGTACGAATCGCCATTTGCGCCCACACATTTTTTATTACCATTACTGTCTTCCCGGTACCAGGATCCATCATCATGCTGACCCTCTTGTGATCCGTCAGGTTTGAAAGTCCATGTTACATTTTCGATCCGAATGGTGCCTTCAACAATTTCCCTTTCGACCAGAGTTCGTTCTAATCGGCCTTCAGAATTTGGCATGGTTATATATTCTTGTTTTGTTTTTATAACCACACTGCCGCCATGTGGAGAAGTCCAGACTAACGCATCCGGATCTTCAGGATGTTTTGTTACAACCATGCCTCTTGGCGAAATAACTGACAACACATCCATCTCCTCATTTCGAATGATTGTGATGCCATCGACTTTCTTTTCTGCAATTGTACCATCTG
>JAFGSU010000310.1 GCA_016934435.1 Candidatus Zhuqueibacterota bacterium
CCACCGTCAAGTGCCCTGTGCATTCTAAGCCCATATAGGATATTTTCGATTACCGATAAATGTGGGAAGAGGAAATATTCCTGATAGACGAATCCAATTCCCCTCTTTTCAGGTGCCTGATAGGTGATATCGCGGTCGTCGAGAAATATTTTGCCGGTTTGTGGTTTCCAGAAACCGGCAAGCGTCTCCAACAGCAGCGTCTTGCCCGCTCCGCACGGACCCAGCAGCACAAAATAATCACCTTTTGTCAGCTCGAGGGAGATGTCATGCAGCTGAAAACTCCCCCACATTCTGGTTAGATTTTCAATCTTCAACATGTTGATATTTGATCGTTAGAATTCCTGTTTTCATATGAGTGAGCCACCTGAGAACGATAAATGCCCAGAGGCAAAAAATAATCACCAGGATGGCGATGGGTTTGGCTTCTTCAATCCCGAACTGCGTGAACGTATCATAGGTAAATATCGCCACAGTAAATGGATGATAAGCCAGTACCATGAGACTGCCGACCTCCGAAAGCGCTCTGGCCCATGATAGAATGCACCCGTTCAGGATACCGGGCAAGGCCAGGGGCAGCGATATCCGCCAAAATGTTTTTGCTGCCGAAGCGCCCAGATTCCGGCTTACATTTTCCAATTTTGGATTGATGGATAAAAAAGCGTTCATACTGCTTTTGATGAGAAAGGGCGCGCTGACAAAAATCTGCGCCATCACGATTCCTACCACACTGCCGGCAATATTCACATGCAACTGCTGCGCCAGAAAATGACCGATCGGAGTTTTAGGGCCCAGTATGGCCAGCAGGGCGATGCCCACGATGCTCTGGGGAATGAGGATAGGCAGGTCGATCATAGACTCCACCACATGTTTACCCTTGAAATCCATCCTCGCCAAGCCATATGACAGGGGCACGCCGAATAATAAAATGAATCCTGTGGATAAGGTTGCCGTTAATAAGCTCAAACCAAGCGAACGTTGAAATTCGGAAAGTTTAAGGGTGACCAGCAAAGTCTGCGGATTGCTCTGAAATACGAGATAGGCAAGAGGAAAAAGAATCAATAAAAGGATGAAAAAACCGAAAGAAAAGGCGATGAATAGAAAATTTGATTGCCATTTTTTCTTTACTTCCCAGAATAATGCGTACAGGGCGCACAAAAACAGGGAGGATTGAATCCAGTAGGGTGGAATCAGGATGATGCTGAAAAAGAGAATGATAAGGTAGCCTAAAAGATAAGGATTTCGAAAAAAGGTTGAATAAAGAACCAGAAAAAGAGAAAAAATCAAAAATCTGCCTGAATAGATAAAGAGGACAAAGAATAAAACAAAATAACCCGCCAGATAGGGAATGAGTCTTGCCGGTTTTGTTAAAAAACCAACCAGAATGAACAGGAGATGGGCCGTGAGCAGTACAAAATTGGTGCCCATATCCATTAATTTTGACAATAAAAACAGATGAATGAATGCCGCCAAAATGCTCAGGATGATGAAACCGAACACCTTTTGCTTATTCACCGAAGAACCCTTTCAACTCTTCGGGAATGGATTCTACAGGTGCGGCGACCGGCGGTGTAAGCGGGGGTTGGCCGTTTCTTGACAGAATTTTCCTGCCCTCATCGCCCAGCAAAAATTGGATAAATTTTATCGCCATCGGACGATTAGGTGCGTCCTTTGGAATGGAAATTCCATAGACGATGGGGGATCCGACGACGGTTTGGAATTCTCCCCGCTTTTTGCCGGTAATCCTCACACTCACTTTGCTGTAGAGCGAATCCAACCGGGGATTGGTCAAATCGATTTCCTGCGGCAGTTCGATGTAGCGAAGTCGATGTTGCACGGCGATGGAGAGGTACTCGAATGCATAATCCAAAAAGAGGGACTCCAGGAGCGGTAAAAGTTCGATCTCCGATGGTCTGATATTATTCTCAGGACAGCGTTCGTTCAAAGCTTCATAGATACTTTTGCCATCCATTTTTTCTTTATAATAGAGGTCCGCCAGTTTCCACACCATCAAAGTGCGATAGCCGCAGGGATCGAGATTTTCATCCGATCGTCCAAAGCGGACATCCTCGCGCATGAGGATGCGATACCAGTTGTTCGAATCGATTTCCGACGCGTATTTGCTTCTCTCGGTAAAGGCGATCACCATCTGGTTGCGGGCGAATTTTATCTGCCAATCGGCATGGTCAGGCATGAGGAGTTCTTCGATCACCTTGTAATCGGAAACCGCGACGACGTCGGCGAGGCGATAGAGTTCGGAAATTTTTCGTGCGGTTTCGCGGCTGCCCGCCGCCTCCCTTTTTATCGCCAATGCGGGATGCTTCTTGTTAAATGCTGTTGCCAGGTCCGCCATCGGCTGCGAAAGGCTGCCCGCATGAAAAATCATCAGGCTCTCTCTATTGTCGCAGGCAAAAAAGAATAGAGCTAAAATAATTAGTATTTTTCTCATTGATGTCCCGGGCATATTGAAAATTGTTCAACCATCCAATCTGTGGGTTGTTGAGAAAAATCTTTGCTCTCATCGTTATAAGCAATTAATAAGCCGTATGTTTGGGATGGTTTAAATCCGCGAGCACACAAACGGTAAGAAAATTCAAAGGTAGAGCCATTATCACGCTCCCTGCCTGCTGTTTTTACGATGAGTCTTTTATTCTTCATACTCCGCCGAATCTTTAAATATTTATAAGACCAGAGTTCCTCCCTGCTGATAACACTATCATCCAGGCATGCAAACAGGATCATATCCGCCGCGCGCGTGGTCGTTGATCCAAATGCGAGTCCGATCCAGCCTGTGCAGTCACTGCTGAGGCCGACATGGACGAGCGAGTCGTCGCAAACCCAGCTCAGGGCGATGCCCCGGTATGGATTTTTATAGGTGATGGGATATTCGCTCTGTTTTATATAGCCATCCACTTCCACCATGATGACTTTTTCTTTTGGAATTTCCAGTACGCCTTCTTCACAGGCGAATAGTTCCGGGTACAAAAGCAGTGCTACGGCAAACACCGCCAGTCGGTAAGATTTTCTCATTTCAAACATATACATTTTTTCACGCACTCAAAACCATCCGTAACCAAACGATAAAAATAGACGCCGGTGGCAACTGCTCGGCGATGCCGATCCATACCGTCAAATACGACTATATGCCAGCCGGCCACAAAATAATCATCTGCGATGGTTTTAACTTTCTGTCCTAACATATCATAAACGGTAATCTTGACCAGACTTTCTTTTAAAAGATGAAAGCGGATGGTGGTCTCCGAGTTGAATGGATTGGGATAATTCTGGGATAGTTGAAAATCATTTGCAAGCGTGGATGTGTTTTCATCAACCTTGGTTATCGGCAGGTATCGAAAAACATCGCCGTAGGGAGTGGTGCCGGCATAGATGGAGCCATCGGAGGCGTAGAGCAACGTCAGGCATTCGAACGCGCCGTCCAGACCGCCGGTTGAATACCAGGATTGCCCTCCATCCGCTGAGGCAAAGACGACTGAATCCGGAGCCGGTTGTATGCCTGCATACAGGGTACCGGTACGATCTTCTATCAATGTATAAACCCGATCGCTATGAACGCCGTCTCCGCGCAGGATTTTCGAGCATTCGGTCCAAGTTGTGCCATGATCCGTAGATTTACAAACGTATCCGCCGCCTTTGCCGACGCCGTGCGACGGCGTCCGGCCGGTTACATATATCGTGCCATCATGGGTTTCAAATAAATGATCGGCGCCCCAATCTACTTCTCGGTCGGATATGACCGTGGTCGTATCCCAGGTAATGCCGTAATTGGTTGTTCTGTAGATGATAACGCCCGTATTATGGCTCCAGCCACCGGTGAAAATGGCCCCGCTCTTGCTTTGATAAATGAATTTGCAGGGATTGAGATGGGGCAGGAGCGCCACCTCGGCCCAGGATAACCCGCCATCGCTGCTGCGGAAAATGCGCCCTCGATTGAGCAGATCGGATGGCGACGTCCCGGCCCAGATATCGCCATTTTTCAATCGGATCAGACTGCGCACCGCTTTGGCGCCGGGAAGGTCGGCGGTCGGAATCCAGGCATTTCCTCTATTCGTCGATTTAAACACATCTCCTCTGGGATAGGTGCCGGCATAAATGGTATCGCCACGGACGATCAGGGTATAGACCGCCATCACACCGGGAAGTTCCGCGCAGGGTGTCCACGTCATGCCATTATCATTGGTCTTAAAGACCTTCCCCTTCATGGTGGTGTCCTCACAGGCCGTGGCGGCATATATAATTCCCTGAGCGCCTTCCTTCAAATCATATACATAAATCGCTTTTTTGAGTTCACCCGTTTTCAGCCAATTACCATAACCCTGCACCAGGCGATGGGGGTATAAGGCGTTTCTTGAGGCCACCCAGATATCCTCATCGCCTCGGGCGCCTTCCCACGATTCAGAGCCGATCCATAATTCGCTGCCATCGGGTGTTTCATAGGGCGAACAGGCCTCTAAATCACAATTTACCGGCGCCGCGATAACCTGTACCGGTCCCCATCCAGAGTCGGTTTTTGTGCACACATAAATATCCCCGGCGCCGTATCTTCCTTCAGCGCGGGGCGGGCCGCCGTGGCTGGTGAAATAGAATCGCTGTCCGTCATAACTTTCAAAGGGTCGGGATTCTTCATTAAACGTATTGACCGGAGGCCCAAAATTTATAACCGAACTCCAGGATGAACCATCCCATCGCGCAATCCAAATATCTGAGCCGCCACATCCCTCAGGCCGGTTCGAGGTAAAATAGAGTCGCTTGCCGTCAGCCGAAATGGCCGGGTGCTCGTCATTTTTTTCGGTATTGACCGGCGCCGGCAGCGCGATGGGTTCGGTCCAATTACCGTTGACAAAAGTGGACATGTAGATATCTTCATCCCCCTCGCTCCACCGATTGAAGTACAGGGTGTCGCAATTCCAGGTACAACTCGGCCGCCGCTCATTGGCGCCTGTATTGATCAGAGGCCCCATATTTTTTTCTTCACCCCAGCGGTGACGAACACTATCCCATTCACTGATATAGATATCCCAATTTTCGGTCCCGCCGGGACCGCTTTGATGACCGGGACGCGGAGGTCCGGCAAAATTGATTGAGGCGAACAGTAAAAATCGGCCATCGCCGCTTCGCCATGGGTAACACTCGGCGTCATAATTACAGAGATCAGAGCTCTGAGGTATGCCCCAGCCGCCGTCATACTCATCCGAATTTGCCTCCTGCGCGTTCAGGATCGCCGAGTAAGGCATATAATCAACCCAATATCTTTTCCTCGGATCACAGGCCCGCAGAGAGGTAACAGAAAGTAGGGTGATCCATGCTGTGGCGATTAGAATTGCTTTTCTTGCCATTTTCTTATACCTTTATTTTAATTTGCATGGACGATGTTCACCGTAACTTAATTACAGCTCGTTGGGTTACTAATGTGGCTATCATACCCTGTTTACTTAACTTCGATCAACTCAACCCAGTGAGAGTAGCGGCTGGTGTATTGATCCATTTCCATAATCAACTGGATTAGGCCATCCCGTCCGGTCATAGGCTTGCCGTTTTTTAGATATGCCAGTAACGCGACCGATTCCGATAAATCCATCTGATCCTCTCCTAAAGGTACCCTCGCGGCCGGATTCTGCAGCCAGGTTAAAATGGCACGCAATTCCATTTCTGTTAATTGCGCCTCACGGTAAGGATTAATACCGCCATGGACCTGTTTACCCTTACGCGTAATATCGTGAACCAGATCGAAATTCCATTCCTTGCCCGCCAAGGCAGGAGCGACGAGTTTGCCCTGAGGCGCGGTCCCTTCACCGTTGATGCCGTGGCATTCATTACATCCTTTGATATTGTAGAGGGCTTCTCCCCTTTGCAGCGAACCGAATAATTCCGGCCATTTGATGACCGCCAGCCAACCATCACTGCTGGTCACAAAAATGAGTTTACTCGCATTGCTGATATCAGTAAGAGAGGAATCCACGCAAAGTAGTACATCTTTCAAAGAGGCGCCGGTCCAGGTATTCTTGCCCAATGGCCCCTTTTTTACACCGATGGCTTCATAATCAGTAACGGTGATTTTGGGCAATGCCTGCAAATCATCCAGGCTGAAGGTGTCCGACCGGTTGCCGATGCGCACTACTATCTTTCGCGTTGTTTTGCTTTCATCGAAATCCGAAAAGGAGGGCGGATGAGTGGAGGGATGCCTCATCAAACCAACTGGCCGTGATTCTGATCCTGCCGGCGGCCTTTTGGATGTTGATCCCGTCTGCCCAATAGCTATAAGCAGGACTAGAAGAAAAAACAACATGCGCGAACGATCTTCGGAGATGGTGTATTTCATTTTTACACGCTCCTGAATTCATTGCATGTTTATAAAAATTTGCTTCACATCGGATCGTACACAACAAAAACTCAACCAGGGCAGAATCGATTCTTTGCACTCCTAATGGCCGTTGCTTACACTTTTATAATTTAACTTTTCGAGAGTTCTATGTCAAGAAAATATCTAAAAAAGGACATATTTTCTTTGCATAACACTGTAAAATTTGCTAAAATTGTTGCGAGCCGCAGGTCTGATAAGGCTCGTGAGTGCACACAATGGGCTAATCGCTCGTCTGGTGGAGCAACATGGATTTGAGGGGGGCTGGACCTCCTCCCTTAAAATTTCAGCCTCCCACGCCGTACCTGATGCCAACATTCTGACGGCATCGTTGCCGTTCTCTGCACACAAAAAGGCCACTTTCAGGCGGGTATCATCTGCGGTATCTTTGCACTCGCAATCCACCTATGCGAACTGCTATGCCTGGATGCAGGCAGCCTGTCTGCCGTTGATCAGGGATTCCTTTTTGCGAACACAGTTCTGCCGGTTCCGCTTATCTATTTCAGCCACCGGGCGCACCGGAAGCTCAAGCAAGTAGAAGGCATCAGTTAGCTGGGAAAAAATATACATGACAGGATAAACAGGATGATTTAAATGTTTAGTATTATCCTGTCAATCCTGTCTGCCCAAAAGGCGACTTGAAGAATGCTCAGCAACCGCCGAGTTTTCTGCCGAATATTAAAAAAAAGATAGCCAGCTGAAATATTTAAAAATTGAGGTTATTGCCTATTCATACAAAAGTGAAAATCACATCAGGAGGTTGATAAAAAAATGAAACCCGCCGAAGAATTCTCCGGTTTCCCCCCCGATACCATCGTTTTCCTGAGCGAATTGCGCGACAACAACAACCGGCCCTGGTTCGAGGCCAACAAGACGCGGTTTCAGGAGAATGTGCTGGCGCCGGCACAAGCATTCG
>JAFGSU010000311.1 GCA_016934435.1 Candidatus Zhuqueibacterota bacterium
ATATTCAGAGGGGGGAATCCATGCCTGTGGAAGATGGTAAGGCGTATCGTGTCCGCGCTTTCGCCGAAAAGCCCACTTTTGAGGTGGCGGAGCAATTTTTTTCGACGAATGAATTTTTGTGGAATAGCGGAATTTTTATCTGGCGTGCGGATACCATTCTTCATTATATTGAAGATTTGATGCCGGACTTGTACGCCGGACTTGAGGAAATCCGTCAGGCTCTGGGCACAGAGTCTTATCCCAGAATTGTTGAGCGAGTGTATAAGCAAATCCATAGCGAATCCATCGATTACGGTATTATGGAACATGCCAGTCACGTCATCGTCCTGGAAGGTAACTTTGGCTGGAGTGATGTCGGTAGCTGGGAAGAAGTCTATAATGTATCGAAAAAGGACGAAGATGGCAATGTTCTGATCGGCGATCCAATCGTAAAAAATGTCAGGAACTCTTATATCGAAGTGGATGATCGCGTCGTTGCCGTTATCGGTCTGGAAAACGTCATCGTGATTGATACAGAGGATGCTTTATTGATCTGCCAACGGTCTCAATGCCAGGAAGTAAAATGGGTCGTGGAAAAAATAAAACATATCGGATTACAAAAAGTTCTGTAAACATGAACGATGAAGAGCTGCTGCTGGCTTTGGAGACGTTAGCCAGAACTCTCGATGTGGAGGTGCGGTACGAAAAAGGCGATTTCATCGGCGGGTTCTGCCGTATTGGAGAGCAGCAAATCATCTTAATACAGAAAGCGGATCCTGTTTATAAAAAGATATCTATTTTAGCGCGAGAATTGGGATCCTTTGATCTGGATCAAATATATATACTCCCTGTAATTCGCGAGCTCATTGCAGAAGAACTGCAATGGACCGAGTCGGTGTCATAAGTCCGGTTGGCCGTGGAAGCAGAAATGGATTTTTTAGGATACATGTTACTCGTTACCTTGCAGCAAATCATCGCTCAGGAGGTTCTGTATGCAAAGGATTGATTTAACCCATTATTTCAAAGATAATCTGTTCAGCAACAATATAAAAGCCAACAGTAAACAAGATGCTATTGCGGAATTACTGGACATGTTTGTCGAAAGCAAATATATTCGTAATCGGGAAATTGTTCTCGAAATGCTGCATCAGCGGGAGACGCTCGGCAGTACCGGTATCGGCAAAGGAGTGGCCATTCCGCATGGAAGAACGACAGCCGCTTCAGACGTACTTATTGCTTTTGGAAAATCGGAAAAGGGACTCGACTTTAACGCGATCGATCATAAACCGGTACATTTATTTTTTATGGTTATTGCTCCGCCCAACGATGATGGCAATGTATATCTGCCTATTTTAGGATCCCTGGTAACTATATTAAATGATAAAAAGAATCGCGACGCCCTGCAAAAAGTAGAGGATTTTTCGCAATTCATTTCCATCATAAGTGGAGACTGATGAATGGTCAAAAAAGATTTGGAGTTACTGGTTTCTCTGCAGGATATTGATTTAATGATTGAAGAGGTAGGGGATGTAGAAAAATTGGGTTTTTCCGTTACAGGGTACAGTGAATTAAGAAAAGCGCGCGAAGAGCTGGCCGCCAGCATCAGCAAGCCGTTGCTTTTTCGCTACGAACGCTTGCGAGCCAAGCTTAAACGCGCCATCGTTCCGGTTAAAAATGATATTTGTCTGGGTTGTTTTCTGCGCCAGCCGACCGCCATCGGCGTCAAGGGCCGGGAAGACGAACAAATTTTCACCTGTGAAAATTGCGGTCGAATGTTATACTGGCTCGATTGAAGGCAGAGTGGAGTAAAATATGATTCGTTTTTTTTCTCAGATGAAAGATGGGAAAATACGAGCAGAGATAGACAACAAAAAAGCCGGCTAATGCCGGCTTTTATTTATATGATTCCAAACTGCTTGCCTAACTGTTCAAAAACGCCCAGGACATGATCCAGCTCTGCCTCGCTGTGGGTTGCCATATAGCTGGTACGGATCAGAGACATACCCGGTGGCACTGCCGGGCTAATGACCGGGTTGGCAAAAATGCCATTCTCGAATAGCAGCCGCCAGAATCCGAACGTCTTTTCATCGTCGCCGATGATGATGGGAATAATGGGCGTTTGTGATACACCGGTATTAAAGCCCATTTGATCAAATCCTTTTTTCATTTTATGGACATTATACCACAATTTTTCCCGGCGCTCGGGTTCTTTTTGCAGAATGTCCAGCGCCGCAATAACCGTGGCAACCGAAGCCGGCGGTGGGCTGGCCTGAAAAATGAGTGCCCGGGCCATGTGTTTGATAAAATGAACCACCTCTTCGCTGCCGGCGATGAAACCGCCGATGGATGCAAAAGATTTGCTAAAAGTACCCATCACCAGATCAACCTCTTTTTCCAGACCATAATGTTCGCAGGTGCCCCGGCCATTTTTGCCGAGCACGCCTATGGAATGGGCATCATCCACCATGACGCGCGCCTTGTACTTTTTTGCCACCTGCACCAGGTTGGGCAAATCGACGATGTCGCCGCCCATACTGAAGACACCGTCGGTGACGATTAAAATACCGTTTTCTGGTTTGATATTATTTTTTAGGACTTTATCCAGATCCTGCATGTCGTTATGACGGTATTTCAAGGCTCGGCCAAAAGCGAGTCTCGTGCCATCGACGATGCTGGCATGGTTATCACTGTCTCCGATTACCAGATCTTTCCTGCCGACCAGTGTGGAAATGGTGCCCTGATTGGTGGTAAACCCGGTGGAAAAAATCAGTACCGCTTCAGTTCCCATGAAATCGGCCAGGCGTTCTTCCAGCTCTTCATGTATGGAGAGGGTACCGTTAAGAAATCGCGAGCCCGTACAACCGGAACCGAATCGTTCTACAGCATCGATGGCTGCTTTTTTAACCCGCGCGTCCTGGGTCAGCCCCAGATAATTATTGGAGCCGATCATAATAAATTTTTTGCCTTTTATGGTAACTTCGTTATCGGCTCCGGAATCGATCGCTTTGAAGTAGGGATACCACCCTTTTTCCATGGCTTCACGCGCCCGTGCGGAAGTTCCCGATTTGCATTTGCTGAATAGGTCTGCCACCTTTGCCTCCACATGATTAGGCCGGTAAAAAGCGTTCCATTTATTAACACGGTGAATGGACAATGAAAATGATTCATTTATTTATTTTAAAAATATAGTCAATCATCGCAAGAATGTCAAGTTGAAACTATCATTTACCATAAGAAATATTTAAAATTAATCGATCCGGTTCCTACAGGAAAGATTTATGATTATGGACGGATCAACGATCCATGCAAGCCCCGACAGTCGCGGTCCTTTGGCAAGGGATTGGACAATAGCAATTAGGTGCGAAAAATGATTGAATATGGCGTAAAGAAATATTATTTTTAGTCGAATGCGGGCGGTCCAACTTTGGGCCATCCATGATAATCATTACCGCGACCGTAGATGCGCAACATATTGAGTAAAGATGATGCTGCGTCGATGATCATGCGATCAGATACAGATGAGGACTCACGACATGAAAGCACTCGTAACCGGCAGTAATGGCTTTATTGGCAGCGCACTGGTGGAGAGGCTGCTGAAAAATGGGATCGAAGTGAATTGTCTGGTACGCCGGACCAGCGATTTAACCTATTTGCAAAACTTGCCGGTGAAATTATCCTATGCGGATTTACGCGATGCATCCACCCTGCGGGCGGTGGTGGAGGATATCGACATGGTCTATCATCTGGCGGGCGTAACCAAAGCTCGTAATCGGGAAGCATACCTGCAAGGTAATTATGTGTCGACCTTGAATTTGTTACAGGCCTGTGATCAATACAGCGCTGCCGATCTCAAATTCGTTTTTGTGTCGAGCCTGGCTGCAGCCGGGCCAAGCTCGGCGGACAAACCCCTGAAAGAGACGGATGCTGCGAATCCCATTTCCGTTTACGGCGAATCCAAATTGCGGGCGGAGGAAGCCGTAGTGCAATACGCAAAACACCATTTCGCCTCCATCATTCGGCCACCGGTGGTATATGGGCCGCGCGACCGGGACGTCTTTGTTTACTTTAAGAGCGTGCAAAAAGGCTTGATTTTATTACTGGGAAAAGGCACACAGCCGGTTAGTCTGGTGCATGTGGACGATCTTGTCGAAGGTATCCTGTTAGCGAGTACGACTGTTGCGAATGGGAAAATATATTATATCTCCGGCGACGGTACCTATAACTGGCAAATCATCGGCCGGAGTATTGCCGCGGCGCTGGCCAAAAAGCCCCTCACACTGCGCGTGCCCCTCTGGCTTCTTAAGTTGACGGCGTTTATGAGCGTATCGGCTGCCAAACTTGCGAACAAGCCGGCTTTGCTTAATTGGGATAAAGTCGCCGAGATGAAACAGGCTGCCTGGTTGTGCAGCAACGAACGCGCTAAAAAGGAACTGGGATACAAACCGCAAATCGATTTATCAACAGGGATTCAACGCACGGCCGCCTGGTACAAATCGATGGGCTGGCTCTGAGAGCTCGAGCAAACGCCTTAAATCTTTGATTCCGACCGTGAACCTGCTTGCTACACCCGATAATCCCCGAGGTGCGAGCTGCCTGGAATAAAAACAGGTGATTGATCTTAGAATGGCCATCTGGTACATGGCAGATCAGGAGCTCAATTTTGATTGGTCAACCACTACATTTGTTCGAAAAAGAGAACTGATAGAAAAAAAATAAAAAAAATAGCAAATATTTTTCTGAAAAAGTGACGACTGTCACTATTAATATAATGAGTAGAGATACTCTCCGCAAGGGCCGTTGGGGCGGCCCGTTATTTCATCCAAACAGCCGGACGGCTGTTTACTCCGGGGGGCCTGTATCGTGTTTGGCTGCTGAGGGGGAGCAGCCAAACACATTTTTTGATTCCCGCATAGCTATCGATCCGCAGTACCCTGTGTACACATTCATCAAGGCTTTACCAGTAAAAGTATCAGCTTTTGCAATGTATTGTCCGCCCCTGAAGGGGCTTTTCTCTTTTGCAGATACAGTTGTGCCTGCAGAAAGTTCATCAAATGATTACGATCGATCACACTGGTATAGCGATAGACCCGATTGCGGCGGTTCAGGGCGCTCTTTTCAACACCTACATTACCCGCGGGTGTTATGAAGAGCAGTTCATTCCGCGGCGATATCATCTGCCGTTGCAGCCATCCTTTCTGCACCAATTCGGTCAGTACGGCATCGAGGTCCTGTGCCGTCATGTGTATTGAAGAATTTAGCTGTGCATAGATATCCACCTGCGTCGGTTGTCCCAGATCATAGATGGCGGCCAGCGCCGCAACCTCTTTCTCCGACGGAATGCTTTTTATCCGCACCGGTTCACTCGCTGATTTCGGCATCATACCATTGATCGTTTCGGATGCTGC
>JAFGSU010000312.1 GCA_016934435.1 Candidatus Zhuqueibacterota bacterium
GCCGATACGTTCGAAAAATGGCGTCAGGATCACAATCTGGTATTAAAATTCAAAGAGAGCACTCCGAGTATATGGGGTGTGCTGCTCGGTGTGTTACCCTGGCTGCTGTTCATCGGTGTGTGGATATATTTTCTGCGGCGCATGCAGGGGGGGGGCGGAAACAAGGGCATTTTTGCCTTCGGCAAGTCGAGGGCGCGGCTGTGGATGGAAAATTATCCAAAAATCACCTTCAGTGATGTGGCCGGTGCGGATGAAGCCAAGCAGGAGCTGCAGGAGATCATCGAGTTTTTGCGTGAGCCGGAAAAATTTCAACGACTGGGCGGAAAGATACCCAAGGGCGCCCTGTTGCTGGGGCCGCCGGGTACAGGCAAGACCCTGCTGGCCAAGGCCGTTGCCGGCGAAGCGGGTGTGCCCTTTTTCAGTATGTCGGGCGCTGATTTTGTCGAAATGTTCGTCGGTGTCGGCGCCTCGCGCGTGCGTGATCTGTTCGAGCAGGGCAAGCGCAATGCGCCCTGTATTATTTTTATCGATGAACTGGACGCGGTCGGTCGACATCGCGGTGCCGGTCTGGGCGGCGGCCACGATGAACGGGAACAGACGCTGAACCAGCTGCTGGTCGAGATGGACGGCTTTGAATTCAACGAAGGCGTGATCCTGATCGCCGCCACCAACCGGCCGGACGTGCTGGATTCTGCCCTGCTGCGGCCGGGACGATTTGATCGACAGATCGTGGTGGATCGACCGGATGTGCGCGGCCGCGAAGGCATCCTCAAAGTCCATACGCGCAAAATACCTCTTGATAAAAACGTCGATCTTTCCATCCTGGCCAAGGCCACGCCCGGTTTTTCCGGTGCCGACCTGGCCAACATGGTCAATGAAGCGGCGCTGCTGGCGGCGCGCAAAGATAAAAATTACGTTCAGGCCGTCGATCTGGAAGAGGCCAAGGACAAAGTGCTGATGGGAACAGAGCGCAAAAGCATGATCATCAGCGAGAAGGAAAAACGCAGTACCGCCTATCATGAAGCCGGTCATGCGCTGGTCGCAAAACTGGCCCCCGGTTCCGATCCGGTGCACAAGGTGACCATCATTCCGCGCGGGCGCGCCCTGGGCGCCACCACAACCCTGCCGATGGATGAGAAACATAATTACAGCAAGGATTACTGCCTGACCCTGATGCGGCAGTTGTTAGGCGGCCGCGCAGCGGAAAAGATCGTGCTCAACGAACTCACCACCGGCGCCGGCGAAGATATCAAAAGGGTGACCGAACTGGCGCGAAAAATGGTGTGCGAATGGGGCATGAGTGAAAAACTCGGCCCTCTGACCTTTGGCGAAAAACAGGAAGAAATATTCCTCGGCCGCGAAATCGCCCAGCATCGCGATTATAGCGAAGCTACCGCTCAGATCATCGATCAGGAAGTACGCCGACTGGTCGACGAAGCGGCAAAAGACGTCGAAAAAATGATCACCCAAAATATCGACTCCCTGAATATCCTGGCCAATGCGCTGCTGGAGCGAGAAATACTCGACGGCGAAGAAATTGACCTGCTGTTAAAAGGCAAAAAATTGCCGCCCATTAATAAAAAACCAAAATTGAGCAAGCAAAAAAAAGCCGGAGGACAAAAAACCTAAAGCCGGCTCACAGTTAACCAAGAGTATATTGCAACCATGCCAGAAATAATCACTTTTTTTTCTATCTTTTTGGGATTACTCCTCCTCATTCTGGCTTTTCTTTATTTTAAATCCGAATCCGCTGTACGCGCCAGATTGAGAATCGTCTGGCTAATTTTACTGTCTGTTCTCATCCTTATTATCATCTTCAGCCGGTTGCCCGGGTATCTCCCGGATGACAGGCTCCGTTTGTCTGTCTTCCCCATCGCCGATTATTCCGGCCATGATTCCTGTGCCTGGATTCCCTATTATATCACCGGGGCCAGCAATACTCATCTGCATGAAATCCTTTCTGATGAGTTCCGCGTCTATCCGCAGGAATGGATTTGGCAGTGCCTGGATGCCGATTCCAGTATGAATGTGCCCTATCTCCAGAACCTGGCCGCCCGCATCGAGCTGGACTATGCCGTGTTCGGCTCGCTTTCCCGTGAAACGACGGAAACAGCTATCGAATACTTAATTTTCAAATCGCCCGAAAGAACCTTATTGCATCAAGGTCGTGTGGCACTACCATCTTCCATGCAACTGCAGCTGGGGGAAAAACTGGCACGGGATATCGCCGGCTACTGGCAGTACTCCGTCCCGCTTGCGGACTCGACAGGGATGAGCCTGGATGAGCAATTCCTGGCACGGCGAACCCTTGCCCGGAAAAACCTGGCGCAGAGAAACTATGCCGAGGCCGTGCAATTTGCCGCTCAAGCGTTTGCCCTCGATTCCACCGACGTGCCGGCGCGCACCCTCTATGCGCAAGCCCTGCTGTTACAGGGAATCCGGTTGCGCAATCAGGGACAGGGCAGTGATGACCTGCTGCTGCGGGCGCTACGCCTGTGCGAGGAGACCATCCTGAACCATCGAAAAGACGATGCTACCCTCTACCGGCTGCTGGCAAAATACTATATCGTGGAAAAAATGTTCGGCAAAGCCGAGGAATGCCTTCTTAAAGCCATCGCCCTTGATCCGGATGATCCCCATGTCTATTTCGATTATACGTATCTGCATCCGTCGCGATATAAAAAGATTGGTTTTGATGATGAGGAACAGATTCTAAAGCACGTCCTCTTCCTCAATCCATGCTATGAAGAAGCGCGATTGCATCTATCTGATTATCACTATTACCGTAACAATACCGTAAAAGCGCGGGCGGCTGTTGAAGCCCTGTTGGCTATCCATCCGCGGAGCGTGGATGGTTTGATGTATCTGGGCAATCTGGCCATGGAAAAAAAGGATTCTACCGAATTTACCAGAATATACGATCTGCTTCTGGATATAGCTCCGCATAATCCGGAGGTGTTTTACAATCTCGGCATTTATTATTATCATCGGGACGACTTTGAGCAGGCGGAAGAATATTTTAATCGCGCCGTGCGCCGGGGGAATCATCCGGATAGCCATTTATATCTGGGCTATATTTATGAGAAAATGGGCCGACTGCGCCGGGCTCAGAATGAATACGCATTACGCATTCGTGACCAGCGCGGGCCGGACGATCCCTTTGCCGAGGAGGCGCGCAGGCGCCTGCAGTTGCTGACGAATTCCGACTCGAGTATTTTTCACGCAAATGAGAACTGATGCAGGTATATGGCAATGTGGCCGCTACCAATTGCCTTTGCGGCAGCGTACCCTCATCATGGGTATTCTGAACGTAACGCCCGATTCCTTTTCGGACGGAGGGCAATACGATCACCCGCAGCGCGCGGTGGCATGCGGCGTCTGCATGGCTGCCGAGGGCGCCGATATCATTGATGTGGGCGGAGAGTCGACCCGGCCCGGCGCCGAACCGGTGAGCGAAGCGGAAGAAAAACGGCGCATCCTGCCGGTTATTCGCACGTTGCGCAAGAAAGTAAATATCCCCATTTCGATTGATACCTACAAGAGCGGTATCGCCCGGGAGGCCATTGCGGCCGGTGCGGACATAATCAATGACATCAGCGGATTGACGTTTGATGCGCAGATGGCGTCGCTGGCTGCGGAAACCGGCGTGGGTCTGGTGATCATGCATATCAAGGGGACGCCGAGGGACATGCAAAAAAATCCGCATTATGAGGATGTGATGGCCGAAATGATCGCCTACCTGAAGCGACAGAGGGACTATGCCATCTCGGCGGGCGTTAGGAAAGAGCAGTTAGCCGTGGATCCGGGCATCGGATTTGGAAAGCGATTGCAGGATAATTTTACCATTCTGGCGGAATTAACGCGTTTGCAAGCCCTGGCCTTGCCCATTCTCATCGGGCCTTCGCGGAAATCTTTCATCGGACAAACGCTGGATCTGCCGCCGACACAACGGCTGGAGGGAACGGCTGCTGCGGTAACGGCTTCCATCCTGCATGGCGCCGATATCATAAGAGTTCATGATGTGAAGGAGATGAAGCGGGTTGCGCTCATCGCCGATGCAATTAATCGAAATAAAAATTGAGTTGGGTTGACTATGCCGTTGACGCTGTTTAAAATCGGTTTTATTCCTGTGACGGTAATGGATATTCTCGATATCTTCATCATCGCATATATCCTTCTGCGTCTGTATTACTATCTTCGCGGTTCTCGCGCCGCTCAGATGCTGGTGGGATTGATGATTATTCTTATTTTATCGGTGCTGGCTCCCTTTTTGCAGTTACGCGGCATTAGCTGGATTTTACAAAACCTGCGCACGGTATGGCTGGTAGCATTTGTGATTCTATTCCAACCGGAGTTACGGCGCATATTAATATCTGTAGGTCAGAGCCGTGTGATCAGCTACTTTATCAAAGTCAGCGGCAACAAGATGATCGACGAAGTCATCAGTGCAACCCTGCAATTGCGCGAACGCGGCTATGGGGCGCTCATCGTCATGGGGAGAGAGACCGGATTGCGAAATGTTTTAGAAACGGGTGTGAGAATCCAGGCGGAAGTGTCCGCACCGCTGATCGTATCCGTTTTTAATCCGCGCTCACCGCTGCACGACGGCGCCATCGTCATTCAAAACGATCTAATCGTAGCGGCCAAGTGCATCCTTCCCCTGGTGGAGGATACCGGTACCTTTACTTCGTTCGGCACCCGCCACCGCGCCGCACTGGGGCTGTCGGAGGAATCGGATGCCATCATTATCGTCATATCCGAAGAGACCGGCCGAATCTCTCTGGCCGAGGCCGGAGAATTCAGATTCAATCTCAGCGAAGAAACATTGCGCCGTGATCTCCAGCAGGCCTTTGGACAAGCGGTGGAACGGAAAGAGTGAGTAAAAGGATTCAGGATGCCCACAGGGCGGATATTCGTCAAAAGATGGACCCCATGTAATGACACGATCTCCTGATCACGCTCGTATTTCTATTCAGTGGCAGCCGGGGCATGCAAGCGTCATCAGATAATACTGTTACTCTGAAAGCCGGGAATGATCAGCATGAAAAAGTATACATACAAGCTGCGAATCTTCATTATCCCCCTTGTTCTTCTTACCGGTATGCTCAATGCCCGGGAAGAATGCACCACTGCCGTCATTTCCGGCGCCGCCACCGTCGACGGCCGGCCGTTGTTGTGGAAGAACCGAGACAGCAGGGAGGGCGATAATGAGGTCATGTTCTTCCGCGGTCCGCGCTACGATTTTATCGGCGTCATCAATGCCGATGATACCTCCCAGGTTTGGATGGGATTGAACACCGCCGGATTTGCCATCATGAATTCCGAGTCCATGGACCAGGAAGGCGACAGCGCCGACACCGAGGGCTTTTTTATGAAAAAGGTTCTCGGCATCTGCGGCACCGTCGATGAACTGGAAAAAGCGCTGCAGCTGACCAACGATACCGGTCGCGGCACCCGCGCCAATTTCGGCTGCATCGACGCGTTCGGCGGCTGTGCCTTTTTTGAAGCCGGCAACCATACCTATACGCGTATGAATGCCGACGATACAACCCTGACAGAGCACGGTTTTCTGGTGCGCGCCAATTTTTCCATGACCGGATATCAGGAAAAAGGATACGGCGGCTGGCGCTTCTTTCGCGCCCTGGACCTCTTGACCGATTATGTCACCGCAAACCAGCTCGATTATCGCCTCATGTTCGATAAAGTGGCGCGCGATCTGGTCAGCGACGATGTCAATCC
>JAFGSU010000313.1 GCA_016934435.1 Candidatus Zhuqueibacterota bacterium
CCCGGAATAATCCTTTGACCGATTGCGGATTGGGCTTTGCCGGAATGCTGTCGCACACCGGGTTCATACCCGGCCACCTTCCCGGATAGCCGCAGCCGTTTTCCAGTACGCAGCCGACGAACGTTCCGGCTGCAGTGTCGCTTTCGGATCGATAGACATGAAAGGCTCGAAGGTCCTGCACCGGTGAGGCAACCCATTCGATACGCACCGCATTGTTTTTCGCCTTCAGACTTGAAATAATCGGCACCGCCGGCGGCGTCTTTTCGTACACTTTCTGGCAAATATATTCTTTCTTGCCGGCCGGGCAATCATAGTCGGGAGAATAGACGTTGCGCGCCATATCAAATGCGCGCACCCAGTAGGCATAACAGATGGATGAGCCTTTATCCACGGTTTCGTCGACGTAATAGAGCTGGTTATTGAATGCGCTCTGTTTGGTCGAATCCTCCACCAACACTTCACCGAGCAGCACAAAGCCGCAATCATATATGATATCCGGATCGTAGACTATTTTGCCGTAATCGCAGATGCTGCGATATATTTGATATCCCGCCAGGTCCGATTCTTTATTGGGCCGCCAGAAAATGGTAATTTTGTCGGAATCGGGCTGCGCATCGGTCACATGCGTCGGTCCCGGAGGTGTGATGTCGGGTATGCGGCCGGAAATGATCGCGGACGGTTCGCTGGCGTTGCCGTGACCATCCACGCAGATGATCCGGTAGTAAAAATCCTTCTCGCCGTGTTTGGGCACGAGGAGCGGAGATTTATCTCTATATTTCATCTTTGATGTATCCGCAATTTCCGGGTTGTCTTTTCGCTGGGCGATAAAATGTAACTTTGATTTGTGATTGATCGTATAGAGCGAGTCTTCCGACCCGGCACGATAGATTTTATAAGTGAGCATGGTTTTCAGTTCCCGATGGCCGTTGATATCCCTGGTCACGGCGGGCCAGGTCAGAATGAGGGAGGGTGTTTTTTTATCCTCGGATGGCGAAACGGCCAGTTCTTTTGGCGACATCGGCGGTGTTTGGTCGGTCGGCGTGGCCTTAAACACACTGCTCCAGGTTCCGAGCCGCCCTAAAATATCGCGTGCAGCAACCCGATAGCTATACTGCACGTAATTGGTGGGACCGTTCCAGGTAATGTCATCCGCTACATGGGTGGTCGGAAAACCGTCGCTGTCGAAGCGGCAATAGTCGACAAAACCCGGCGTCGGCGTTAGCGGTTTGCCATCCAGATCGACGGTAATATCATAGATGATCGGATTGTCATGGATGTCTCTGTAGGTCACGTCCCAGTTTCTCTGCAGGATATAATCGGCGTCCTGTTCTTTACGGTCCCAGGTGGCGAGTATTTTTGCGTCGCCGGGCGTGAGCTTAAAGCCGGTTGGAGCCGATAGAGGCGTATAATGGCCGCCGGTGACGGCAATGTCTTTTTCGATCAGGAATTCCTCACCTTTGGCGTCCACGCCGCGCAGTTCATATACATATTTTTCGTGTGTGGTCACATCGGTATCGATGTAGGCCAGACCGGCGACGAGACGGAATTTCAGATTGAACAAAGCCAGATTTTCAACGGCATTTTTTTCGTTTTTTGATAAGCCGAAATCGAATTTTTTACAAAGTTCCACCTCTGGCCTGGCGAACGTCGCTGGCTGCTGCATCTTTTTTTGCCACTCCAGCTGACTTGGCTGTGTTTTATCGGCGCCTACCTGTACCTGCCCCACCGTCTGACCGGTTGTTGCGCCCGACTTGATATCCGAGCCGCTTTGTTGCGTTCCAACTGACTGCGATCCGCCACCGGCAGGTTTTGTCACGGTCGTATCCAGGGAGGCAAAAGCATTCACCAGCATAGTCCATTCGTCCGAACCTTCGGGAATAATCGTTTTAAAATCCGCACAACTCGAGACGAATTTGATTTGTTTGTTGCCGTTCACCGGTGTTTTCGGCATTGCCGTTTCCGTGCTTTTTCGTCGATATAGATTATAGCCAAAAGCCTGGGCGGCCGGCGTCCAGTATATCACATTGTCGCTTTTATTCTTCTTTTTGTTGCCGACGCTGTCGGAAGTCGCAAATACCTGCGCCAGGGTTAATTTGGAAGCATCCGCAACCCGGGTATGTATCTGATCGGGCTTGAGCGGTTGCTGCGCCCAACCGGATGTGAAGCATAATCCCATGAAAAAAGCAGCCATTATCGCAATGAGATGATACATATCTTTTGATGTCGACATATCATGTTCTCCTTTTTCAATAAACGCGACTCAGTAGAGGTAAAAACCGTCGGACGGGCTCAGTCCTGCGGTCACATTAACCGAAGCGCACAGAACCCACAATACGCATCCTCTTAAGCCGAACTGGCCCTCAAAGTAGAGCGGAGATTCTCCGGAAATTGCCGCCCCGAACAGGTTATAATCGACGAGGAGGTCGAGGTCACCCCAGGCAGAGGCTGAGACCAATCCGCCTAAAATCTCGCCGTGTACGTTAACACCAGCGCTGCCGAGAATATAGGGCAGATATTGATTGACTTTGGCGTATGCAGTGTTTTCATAATCGTTGTTCAGTCCGCCTGGCCGTTTTAAAAAGGCACCTAAACCGGCGTACAGATCGATACCGCCGGAAAATACGTAATACTGAACGCCGAACGAAACCTGACCGTACCCGTAGAATCCGGTCAGGGTATCCGGCAGAATTGCCTGCGAAATCCCAAAGTGTTCGCTGTCGGTCATGAGCACCCATGCTTTATCTTTTGGCGTATTATCACCGATGAACAGCCCGCCCTCGAGTGCTCCGGCGCCAACCCAGCTGCACAATTCCAGCGACACCCTGCCCTGGAGATGCTGAAAATATGGATCCGTATGCCATGTTACCTGGCCCGCGCCTTCAAAGTCCAGACCGGTGGCGGTGAAATCAAAAGAGCCGTTAAATTCGCCCGAGCCTTCTTCTTTGGAATGATCCACACTGAGGCGCATGGAACCCGACACCAGCACACTGTTTCCGGCAAAAGAACACACCATCTCTCCCGACGCATAGGTGACGCAGGTGTTGGGGGTGACGGTGGAATTGGTCGACACCAGATAGCCGGCCTGGGACATGACGATGCCGCTGGCAGCCGATGCTTCAAAATAGCCGCCGAAATTGATCCGTTGCAGTTGCGGCCCTTCGATCCGGGCGCATCCCCAGAATTCGTCGATACTGCCGAGCACGGCAAAAAGCCCCAGATCGACAGACTGGGTTGATGTCGACGAAAAGCAGATGTCCGTGGCATCGCGGCGCACGATGATCTCGGCAGGGAGATCGCTTGCTTTGCCCTGCTCGGTGACACCGGGATAGAGGAAGGATAGAACCGTGATACCGGTTCCTATGAATCCTTCCTGCAGTTTGACGTTGTAGTCCATAGTTTTATCGGGAAAGTCGAAAATGGTCAGATTGGCCTTATCCCGGCTGCAATAATTCCACTTGCCATGGAGGTGCAAATCGGTCATTTTGCTGGAGGCATCCCCTTTGTCCGGCACGGTCACATATCGCTTCTGGCGCGCTTTGGCGCTGTCGGAATAAGCATCGTTTATATTGATAAAATTTCCCCCGAAAAAATTGAAATGCACGGTTCCGCAAACCGCCAGATAAGCGCCCTCTTTGGGGCCTTTATCGCCGGCTGAGGCTTTTGACAACACGAGGTTATGCTGGCAAAAACGCAGGTTGTCGAAGCGCTGTCCCCTGGTATCGTGATCCAGATAGAGCTCGCCGATATTGCCGTCGGCGAACATCTCGCACCAGGTGAGCCCGAACGGTTTTTTAAAGTGTATTTTTTCCCAGATGCCCGCTCCGGTAAAAATGAGGCGGCCGGTGCGGGCGCTGATAAATCCGGCCTCTTTGACCCCCGGATTGGTTTTCAGGAAGGCGAGGTCCCAGTATTCCAGGGTAACCGTATCGTCCAGGGCAATGCCGCCACCGACCATGTTTGCCGTTGAGGTGAATTCCATATCGGTGAATGCCAGCGCCGAAATATGACAGGGGGGAGGTATGTCCACTGTCCCGTCTATTTCGGAATCGTAGACGGCGCTGCCGACATATTGAATCATGATCGGTTTTTCATATTTTGCCAGGCTCAATTTGGCATCAAAGGCTTTGCCGCCGACATAGCCGCTGCGGCCGGTGTTGCCGAAATCGAGTGCGATGTCGTACGCTTCTATTTCGAGTTCTCCGTCCACACCCCTGCTGCCGATTCGCAGCCAGCCTTTCAGCTTTTGCATGGTGATGGGAGAAGCGCTGCCTTTTTTGCCGTCGGGCGAAAAAATGGTGAGGGTGGTCATATCGGCGCCCTCCATGGTGATGCCGTTCATGCCGATGGAATCCAATTTCGCCGTAATGGATTTACCCGTACCCATGGCGGCAAAATCCAGGAAATGGCCGCCTTCGTCCGGCGTAAAGCTGATCAGGGGATTGGCGGAGAGGTAAAAATAGCCGCTCGGCACCGCCAGCTTCCAGGCGATCACTTCTTCGTTCAAATGGGTCAATTCGCCCCAGGAAATGGGCGCGTCGGAGCCGAAATACACAGTTCCGCTCAGGTCGAGATCGCTGTGTACATTTAGCTGGTTGAAGTGAACGCTGACCGCGGCGCCGGGGTTTTGCAGACATACACTGGATGTGGGCAGCGTTATGGTGCCGGATTGAATGGCACCGGTATCAATTCTGCTGGTCACCACATCCAGATAGCCGCCCCATGCGGTGATTTGATATCCCAGTGGATCCAGTGGATAGAACGTCAGCGGCGCGGACAGTGTCAGCTTGCCGTCAAAGCCGCTGCTCGTTACAGTAGCGCCGGAAAAGCTAAATTTACCGGTGAGATAGCCGGTGTTGGAAGTGTCGGATATAACATTTTCGCCGGATGCGGTTCCCTGCATCAATACCAC
>JAFGSU010000314.1 GCA_016934435.1 Candidatus Zhuqueibacterota bacterium
AAAAGTGATGTGCTCCGTGGCTAACACAGTCAAGTCGGTAGTGCTCGAACTGGGCGGCAAAGATGCCGCCGTCGTTGCTGCCGATGCCGACATCCGCCGCGCTGCAAAAGGCGTGGTTTGGGGTTCCCTGTTCAGCGCCGGGCAGGTTTGCGCTTCCATTGAACGCGTCTATGTGGCGCAGCCCGTGGCCGAGCCTTTCATTCAGGCTTGTCTGGATGAAATCAGAAAGGTGCGGGTCGGCGATCCCCTCGATGCGAATACCGATGTGGGCCCGATGACCACTGCCGAACAGATGCAAATCGTCCAGCATCACCTCGCCGATGCCGTGGCAGGAGGCGCTAAAATCCTTTATGGCGGCGAACGAATCAAGGGTAAAGGATTTTTCATCCAACCGACTCTATTGACGCAGGTGGATCATTCCATGAAAGTGATGACCGAGGAGACCTTTGGGCCGATCGTGGCGATCATGGCGGTGAAGGATATCGACGAAGCGGTTCGCATGGCCAACGACAGCAAATACGGATTGTCAGCTTATGGGTGGACCAGGAGCCGCGCCACCGCGAAAAAAATGATGCGCGAACTCGACGCCGGCACTGTGATGATCAACGACGCCACCTCCAGCTGGGGAGAGCCCAACGCCCCATGGGTTGGATTCAAACAGAGTGGGATCGGACTCAGCCGATCTGAATACGGTTTGAGGGAGATGGTGCAGGTCAAATATGTCAGCTACGACCGCGGAAATAATGAGCAGAATATATGGTGGTTTCCGTATACTACCATTGGTCGAAAATTCATCATCGATGCCATCGAATTTTTATATCAGCGGTCGCTGTGGCGAAAAATGGGGGCGCTTTTTTCTATGTTCAGAAATCGATTGTTTCTCAAGACGACGCACTGGGCGGCGACGATACGGAATATACACAAAGCCTTCTGATACTCCCGGCATTCATTGCGGTTCGTCCGGTAAAAAGCCTGCTGACCGCAGAGCGCGCGGAGAGGCGCGGAGGGACTATCCAAAAATTACGATGCTTACCGGCAACTATTGTAACTGAAGGTCCAGTCCCCCTCATCCTGTCCTTCTTTCCGCCAAAAATGGGACGGACAGGCCCCTTGAAAAACGGAGGAGAGGGCACTTGTAATATCCCAGATTCGGTGTTAACCTGCGAATTGAACTGAAAATGTTCCATCCACAGGGTTACTTAATTAACCTGTAGGCACCGAATCGGTGAATATAAAATCCGTACCTTATCTTAATTTTTATCAATTCGTTTTAATAGACCACTCTGCGGCCTGGTGTCCTCGGCGGTTAATAATCAGGTGTTTATTTTCTCCTAAAATCTTTGTTCAATATATTAAACAGCCGATTACTCAGAATTCGTCAATAATGGAAATAATGGCCGACTCAATTCAAGGAGTATGAAAATGAAAACTTGCTTTGTTTGCATACTGATTATCGTTGCGATTTTTTATGTATGTCCTACTGCAGCGTTTCCCCGGGCCGCCTTTCAAGCCGACAGCGTCTATCAACATATCTATTACCTCAGCGAGACCATCGGCCCGCGACCCATGGGTTCGGAGCAGGAGCATCGGGCGCTGCAATGGGTGAAGGATAAATTTGTCAGTTATGGGGCGGATACGGCATATATCCTGCCGTTCACCCGCAGTGAGGCCCGGGGTAGTTATTATAACACCCGGAGCGGTACGGCGGTGGGAATATTCAAGGGCCTATCCGATACCTGTATGGTTATCAGCGGTCACATCGATTCTACACCGGCAACGGGTCCCGGCGCCAACGACGACGCCTCCGGCGTGGCTACGGCTATCGAGCTGGCGCGCATCTGGAGCCAGAGGACGCGGCATTACACCATGGTTTTTTGCGCTTTCGGCGGCGAAGAACAGGGTCTGTACGGCTCCCACCATTTTGTCGACCACTTTGCCGATCTCAATAAAGTGGCCATGATGTATTCGCTGGATATGACCGGCAGTGATGACGATATTATTACGATCATGGAGTCGGATTCCGGCCAGGCGCCTGTCTGGATGGTTCGAGATGCTTTTGCCATGGATCGGCAACTGGGCATAAACCGACTGCGTTATCCGACCCATTTCGCCACCCTCAATAACCTCGGTCAGGGCGCCGGTTCCGATCATCTGCCGTTTCTGAACAAAAACATACCCGCCATGGATTTTACCACCGGGATCAACCATTCGCCTATCCACAGCAGCCAGGATCGTATCGATTACATCGATAAAGACATGTTGCATCAGTATGGGCGATTGATCGACGGTCTGCTGAGTAAATATCAATCCCAATTCTTGCCGGTTGGATCTCTCGATCACTACGCGCTGTGGCATCCTTTTGGCGTGATGCTTTTTATCCCCGTCATACTTATCAAGGGGAGCATTATCCTCGCCATACTACTCGGCGGCCTGGCTTTCTGGCGCAGTTACCGGTCGCGTCCGATTGCGGATCAGTCGCAAAAGGTTTCCCTTTCGGGTCTCAAACTCCTGCTGCTGTTCATCATCATCGCCATGGTTTCGCAGTTAGGAGAGGCGCTCATCCAGGGGGTGAAGGGATTACGGTATCCCTGGTATCTGCATGTTGAAGCTTATGTGTGGTTAATGCTTTTATGGGCGGTCGCAGGGGTGTGGCTGTCGCTGCGTATCGCTCGAAATTGGAGATTCAGCGATCATCCGCATCCCTATGCCGCTCGCGCATTGATTATTTTAGCCATTTTGACGCTGCTCTGTTCCCTGGCCAGCGCGCGGTTTGCCGTTTACCCCGCCCTTGCACTGATCTTAATCGCCGTTGCCGTGCTGGTGCGCCCTTTATGGTTGAAACTCATCCTCCTCTTTCTGGCGCCCTTGCCGCTCATCCGTCTGTTTCTATCCGAAGTCACGCCGTTTATCGCCAGAGGCTTGAGCTACAGCGGACTGGTTATCGATACCATGGCCAAAGCCGCCCTGTTTTCTGCAGCTATCATCTTAATCATGTCGCTGGTTCTGCTCCCATTTATTTATTCAACCGCCTATGCGGTTGTGGCCATACCGTGGCTGAAACGGTTGCTCAAGCAGTTCCGTGGGCCTCTTCCGGGTATGGGATTGGCTATCTGTTTGATCATAGCAACCTGGGTCGTTGGCCGGTTGCCGGCTTATAATGACATGTGGCGACCGATTGTTCAGGTTCAGGCGGAGTATGAAACGCCCAAACACGAGGGAACTATCCAGATCAAAGGGAATGAATATTTTCAGAATATTTTGGCGCAAAATGATACCTTTCAGGTGAATTTATCCGGCCGGGAGCACGTCGAAGAGCTGCCCTTGAATTTTTGTGCCGATTGGCTAAAGATAGCCGGATATCAGACAATTCGAGCCGGCGAGAGGGACACGGTGGAAATCGATTGGCAGCTGATTACCCTTCGGCCCTGGTATTCGGTGACGCTTTCTTTGCGGGCCGATACCCTCGCCATCGGCAATGTTTACTCTAATTTAAGATTTCTCCATAAGAATCGATCCCTGTCCTTCAGATGGCGTTGTTATCCGTCGGACACCCTGATGGTGAAGGCGCGTTTCGATGTTCATCCCGGCGCCCGGCTGGTTCGCAGCATTACCGCCAATTATGCGATGCTGCCGTTGGCGCTCAAAGTTACGGCGCCCCATGCCAATGTATATCAGCAAACCCGGGTGACTGCCAGAGACACGGTATTGGTACGTATTCTTTGACAGTTATTAAGATGTTTGTATGAGCCTGAGGGAAGAAGGATCATCACTTTGCAGGAAAGCCGATAAATGGGACTAAGCTTCGCCGTAGAGCAAATTCATTATAAATATATTTAATTTTATCAGCTCCGGGCGGGATCGCCTCTGAACAGTTTTTTTTTGAAAAATCAAGAATGAAGCATTGAAAACCGAAATCGTTTTCGAGGAATATAGCTTTTTCTATGAGGAGGAAAGGGATTTTACCTCCCAAGGCCTGTATTTGTGGAAAAAAATCGATAAATAAAGAAAAAATCGTAAAAAAACCTTGACATTTTTGTCGCCATGCGTTATATTTTTTGTATATTACGAAAACGATTTCGTTGATGGGTTGTACAATCAATTCATAAGGTAGCGCGTGGTTACAATCAAGACCATCGCAAAAGAGGCGCAGTGCTCGGTGTCTACCGTGTCCAAAGCGCTCAACGGACGGCCGGATGTCGGCGAAGAAACCCGTCAAAAAATTCTCGAAATAGCCCGGAAACACCAATTCTACCCGAACGCCTTCGGCAAGGGACTCAAGCGAAAGCACACCGAAAACATCGGCGTTATCTTTTGCCGGGAATTCCAGCCGCTGTCGGTTAATCCATTTTACTCTCGCGTCCTGGAAGGCATCGAAGCCGAATTAGCCATTAACAATTATAATCTTGTCCTCCATCTCCTGCCCGAGGTCTACACCGGTGAAATGCCCAAGATGATTCGAGAACATCAGATCGACGGACTGATCCTCATCGGCGTCCTGCACCAGGAATTCATCGATCATGTCGAAGCGTTGCATATTCCCGCTATTCTGGTAGACCCCAAGATCACCAGCGATTCCTTTCATCAAATTCTCATCGACAACGAACATGGCGCTTTCGAAGCCACACAATATTTAATCCTCAAGGGGCATCGCCGCATCGCTTTCATCTCGGGTGATCTTGAACGCCAGAGTTTCAGACAACGTTTTGACGGTTATCTCAA
>JAFGSU010000315.1 GCA_016934435.1 Candidatus Zhuqueibacterota bacterium
AGCGATGTGTTGTCTTTTGTATCTGACGAATTGCAGCAACCGCTGCGCGTCGAAGGCTGCGTGCAGGGACACCTGTTTGTCTCCAGCGACGCACCCGATACCGATTTCAGCCTTAAACTGATGGATGTCTTTCCAGACGGGCGACAGATGCTGGTGACAGACGGTATAGCGCGCATGCGATTTAGAAACGGTTATACAGCCGAAGCGGACAGCTTCTTACAACCCGGGAAAATGGTTCCCATCAGCATCACACTGCCCCCCACAGCGATTGTTTTTAACAGCGGTCATCGGATCATGATCGCCGTCTCTTCAAGCAATTACAACCGATTCGAAGTAAATCCCAACAATGCCCTCGCAGTGAACGACCGCACCCAAAGGCGCCTGGCCGTCAATACGGTCCATTTCGGCGCGCCCTCTGCAAGTAAAATTTCTTTACCGGTGGTGCAATCTCAAACATCCATCAGGCCGGTGGCGCTCGGCCCCTCAGAATTCAAGGTTGCAACAGCGTATCCCAATCCGTTCAATCAGAGCACGTGTATCGATTATTTCCTGCTGCACGCCGGCTCGGTAACAATACAGGTAATGAATATCCGCGGGCAGGTAGTGCGGACGCTGTATCGGACCCGGCAAGATGAAGGTCCACACCAGGTCCTCTGGGATGGGATGAATGACACAGGAACGACACTGGCAAGCGGCGTTTATTATTTACTGATTCTAACAAAAACGAGTCGAATCAGTGTAAAATTGTGTCTGTTACGGTGATTGCAAGTAAAATCTACCGTCATAACAAACACCATGCATGAAGATATGCAATGTTAAGGGTGACGGGTACACCGATTCAGTGCATTCAGATTAATGAAGTAACCATGTAGGTGGCCCTTTTTCAGTTCAGGTCGAGGGTCAACACCTAAGTTGGGTGGTGATATTGTAATAGCTACGTGTAGTATTTTATAAAAATTGTCCGGCGTTTATTTCGCTGTAAACTTACAGAAACTCGATACCAAATCATGCTGCAGATCCGCGAGCTTTCGTACAACATCGGTGAACGGGAATTATTAAAAAATATTCACTGGGTCATCAATCCCGGCAAACGGGTTGCCTTGATCGGACCCAATGGCGCTGGTAAAACGACGCTGCTGCGTCTCATCACCGCAGAAATCCGACCGGCCGGCGGATCGATCATTAAACCGAAAAATTATCGCATCGGCTATTTACCGCAGGAGGAAATCGCCGTCGGAGAGGGCTCAATACTCGCCAGCGTAATGGCCGGACAGGGGGAGATCGTGCAGTTGGAACAACAGATCGCGGATATCCATCAAATGCTCGACGATGGTATAGGCGATACCAGGGCGCTTTTGCAGCGTTTGGGGACGTTGGAAGCGCGTTATGATTCGCTGGGCGGGTACACCCTGGAAAACCAGGCCAAAGCGATTTTATCCGGTCTCGGATTCCGCAAAGTCGAGTTCCAGCGCGGCCTCGTCACTCTCAGTGGCGGCTGGCGTATGCGCGTGTATCTCGCTCGACTTCTGCTGCAGAATCCGGATTTATTGCTTTTAGATGAACCTACCAATCATCTGGATGTGCCGTCGCTGGAATGGCTGGAACAATACCTCCTCTCTTTTAGCGGCAGCATGGTTCTGGTCTCGCATGACCGCTTTTTCATCGACAGATTATCCCAGGAAATCTGTGAACTGGAGCATGGCGTGCTCACCCATTACGCCGGTAGCTACCATTTCTATGAAGCGCAAAAAACACTCCACGAGGAACAAACGCTTAAAAAATGGCAGGAGCTGCGCGCCGAGCGCGAACGTCAGCAGCGCTTCATCGAGCGCTTTCGCTACAAAGCCACCAAAGCCGCCCAGGTACAGAGCCGCATCAAACAGCTGGAAAAAATGCAAGAGATTGAGCTGCCGCCCCCGCCGCCACAGCGATTTCACTTTCAAATTCGCGTGCCCGTCAATAGTTATCATCACGTCTTACACATTCAGAATCTCTCCTTCCGCTATGGCGAACCCTGGGTTTTGCAAGACCTCGATCTCGATCTCTATCGCGGACAAAAAGTTGCTCTGGTGGGCGTGAATGGGGCCGGAAAAACAACGCTTACCCGTCTGATCTGCGGAGAATTGCACCCGCAACAGGGTCTCATCCGCATCGGCGAACGCACCAGTATCGGCTTTTACGCTCAGCACCAGGTGGATGCCCTTAATTTGAAGGCCACCATCATGGAGGAATTATCAGCCACCACATCCCACGAGCTGCAATCCAAGATTCGCAATGTTCTCGGACTCTTTCAATTCCATGGAGAAGATGTATTCAAACCCATTGGCGTATTATCGGGCGGGGAAAAAGCGCGCGTTTCGCTGGCAAAAATTTTATTATCGCCGGTCAATTTTCTCATTATGGATGAACCCACCAACCACCTGGATTTGACGGCCAAGGAGGCGTTAGAAGAGGCATTGACAGACTATGACGGCACCCTGCTGCTCATCGCCCACGATCGCTATTTTCTCGACAAACTGGTGACGCGCGTCCTCGAGCTCAAAAATGGCCGTCTGCAGGTGTATGAAGGCAACTATACCGATTATCTCGATAGACGCGCCGCTCAGGAATCGGATAGGACAGAGCTCGATAGGGCATCTGAAATCACGGCAGCCGGGGCGGAATTTTCGCGCAAAAAGACAAAGGAGCAAAAGCGATGGGAGGCGGAAATGCGCCAGTCCATCAGCAAAGAACGCAACCAATTGCAGCGTCAGATAGAAGAAGCAGAAAAGCGGATGACGGAACTGGAATTACAAAAGACCGATGCGGAGCGACAGCTGGGGGATCCGGCTACCTATAAAAATGGCGACCACGCGGCTCAACTCCAGCGCGACTATGCTCGTATTAAAGCCGACATGGAAGCATGTGTAAAAACCTGGGAGGAATCCCAGTTGCGGTTGGAACAACTGGTCGAACAATTGCGCGAAATAAAAAACAAGGGATAAAAACAACAAACGGATGAATGGCGATTCAAACCCGAATTCCGAAAGCATGGGAATGATATGGCCTTGCTTGATTTTCCGACATGTTAGGGCGCCTTACGGCCGACGGCAGGAATCGCAGTTCTAATGATGGGAAAAAAGCGAAACTTTTTCCGCTCTCGCTCGTCTAACTTTTCGGTAATGTCCACCATTCGGGTTATGTCATTTTTGCTCTGTTCACCGGTTAATCAAGAATTCAAAATCATGATCTATTAATTACCCATCATCCCATTATTCTAACTAAAGGAGGTGCCTTTTGTTTAAACACAGCCGTATATTCCACCTGATTAACGCCCTGGTTCTGCTGCTTGTCTTTTCGACCACTACCATTTGTCTTGCCGATGAAGGTATGTGGACATTCGACAATCCACCCAGCAAACTACTCCAGGAAAAGTACAATTTCACGCCAACCCAGCAATGGCTCAATCATGTCCGTCTCTCCAGCATTCGTTTCAATGATGGTGGATCGGGTTCGTTCATCAGTGCGAATGGATTGGTGCTCACCAACCACCATGTGGCCATGGGACAGTTGCAAAAGATGTCGACAGCGGAGAAGAATTATGTAGCCACAGGCTTTTATGCTGCCACTTTGGAAGAAGAGGCCAAATGCCCGGATCTGGAATTGAATGTGCTCGTTGATATGAAAAATGTCACCGAGCGCGTTGCCGCTGTCATGGAAAAGGGCTTTGAAGGCGCCGAGTTGATCAAAGAACGCGAGAAAGAAATCGCTGCCATTGAAAAGGAATACAAGGAAAAAACCGGCCTTCAGAGCGATGTTGTCAGCCTGTATCGCGGCGGGGAATACTGGGTATACATGTACAAGCGCTATACTGATATTCGCCTGGTCATGGCTCCGGAACGTCAGATAGCCTTTTTCGGCGGCGATGATGACAATTTCACCTATCCACGGTACGATCTGGATATGGCTTTTTTCCGCGTCTATGAAGA
>JAFGSU010000002.1 GCA_016934435.1 Candidatus Zhuqueibacterota bacterium
ATGGTGAATACCGCATCGCTCATATCCCAGGGAACACTGGTTGCGGAGGCAGCGACTTTGACCAGGCACTGGGTGGAATTAACATCGGGCACCGTCCACGGATACGTGCCGTCATCGGTTTCATTCAGCGCAATATCAGACCAGTTCGATCCGTTATCTGAACTGAAATAGAGGTTCATCGTGCCGGTGTAGTACTGGGACAACCAGGTAATATTGGTGTTATCGCCGATGAAAAAGTTTTCCCCTCCGTTTGGCGCCAGCAGGGTCACCTCCGGCGGTGGATTCCTAATTTCGAGCGGTTCGAAGCTCATATCCACCGGGCAGTCAAAATTACCATCTTCTGATATACGAATTACACCAATATCAGTAATCACATCTGGTACGTTCCAAATGAAAGACCCATCGTTTGGGGTGTTGTGAGCGATGACATAAGGAAATGTAAATCCGTAATCGACCGAAAAATCAATGCAAACGGTACTGGCAACATTGTGTGAAGTCCATTTTATTTCATAGGTCGAATTTCGATAGATTTTCGGATCATCGGGCGCATACATCCAGTCTGCCGGATCAGTAATCCTTATCCAGGAACTGGGTCCACCCGGGTAGTAGCCCGGATTTAGATTATTGGTGATGGTGATTCGATCCAAATAGGTGTAATTTTCACGGTTGATAAAACGGAGGGTATGTGCGCCCGCCGGTAAATTGTAGATAATCGGATTTATGAGATTGATGGTGGGACCGGTACCGTGTTTAACGCGTTCCCAGATCCAGACATAGCCGTTGCTCTTGACGTGGAAATCATAAATCGTTCCGCCGGGCGGATCCATCTGCACTCTCCAGGAATTACGCGTCATTCCTGGACCCATGTCTCGCGCCCAGACCACATACAAGCCGGGTGTTGTTATGTTGAACGTAAAATCAACATGATTAGCGGCCTCGTAGTTTCTGGATGAATAAACACATTTGCAGTTGAATGCTTCACCATCATGCCCAGTGTAGATATGGGAACCATGCAGGTTTGCATTTTCGGCCTCCATTGTAATATAGACCGGCACAAATCCGGTGGCATCGAAGGTGATATTTCCGTCGCTATCATCGGTTTCGGCGGGATTGCTCGCAGCGACGACGCGGAATCTGCCCTGCGTGGTCGGCATCCCGGGGACCGTAGTGGCAAAAGTACCGCTGTTGGGCACATTATCGGCTAGCTGCACCCAGCTGGCGCCGCCGTCAAAACTGACGAATACGTCCACCTGTGTGACAACCGGATCACAGATCCACTGTACGTTCAAAGCTGCGCCGCAGTTGAGCACTTCACCGCCGTTGGGATAGGTCAGGTTCATGCCGACCGGAGCTGTGGAGGGTGTCGTCCAGGTCGGATCGTTGCCGTCCACACCGGCAGCCGAACCCAACCGGCCGTTTAATCCATTACCCGTGGCATCATTGGTATTATCGCCGGTGCCTTCATTGAATTTGTAATAAGCCAGCAGGTTAGCCTCCGCCCCGGTCAACGGTAAACCGCGGTTATTGGCGATTTCCGTATTGGTGCGCCCTACAGTCCAGATGCGCACTTCATCGATGATGCCGTTGAAGGGCCGGTCCGCCAGAGAACGGTTGCCGATATAAAGATCGGTCGTTTGCGCCGGAAGCTGCAAGGAAGCCCCCGAAACGGCAGCGCCGTCGGCTACACCGTTGATGTACATCTGGCCGGTGGATTGCCCGCCACCCGCATCAATGACGCGTATGGCAACGTGTACCCAGACACCGGTCGGAACGACACTATTGGAATACACATGTTCCAAAGCCGGACTGCCGAATGGGCCACGAAAACCCAACTTGCCCGTCGTATCGATATAAAAAGCGAACACCTGATCCCGGTCCATTATGCGGTTATAATTCACATAGGCAGTCAGATTTATCCATGCTTCCATGGTATAATCGGTGGTGAGATTATCCAGCAGTGCATTATCCGCCACAACCACATAATCATCGGTGCCGTCAAACGTTAAACTGCTGCCCGCCTGACCGATTGCCAGGGCGACAACAGGCAAAAACAACAATATAAAAAATTTTTTCATGATTCACTCCCTCGGTTAGAAAAACCTTAATTCCTGCTGATCAAATCGATTATTAATTTCTATGAAATAACGATCAGCAAACTACATCCAATTCACAATGATCTCCCTTGCTCACCTCCTTTTTATTTGGATTTACTTTTCATTATAAAGTTTTTCCATTCCAATCCATTCCACTCACCACTAATACCATACAGAAAAAACGGAGATTCGCAGAAAAAAACCATTTTCAGTCGCTGTGTGCGTTACCATCACAATATATCAATTTCTGGTTTAAATCGTGTGCGTCAGGTCAAGAAACAACAAGATGATTAAGTAAAAACGATGCAGGACATAGTTGCAGGACTCTTTTCCGATCCTGTGGCTGGCCGCCGTTCGCCGTATGAATAGTGGGGGAACCGAAGGCATCGATCATCCATCGAACTCCAGCAGCCTTTGCAGGCCACATCGGAAAGATGCGATAAAAATGTAGAACTAATTATAATATAAAATATTCAATCATTAAAATCAAGTCTTAATCAACTTTAATCAAATTTAATTAAAAAAATCCAAACTGAAAATGCTGACGGGCATATTGGTAAACTCTTTCCCTTCCAACAATTCATTTGTTTTCATCAATTATTCAAAATCCATTCATCGGTGATCATGGCGGTTAAAACTCTTTTTTGACCGCCGAGCACCCTGAGGAAAAAATTTGTTCTTCTTATGCCCTTCCCTCCGTGATCCTCTGCGACCTCGGCGGTTCAGCAGTTTTCATCTTCCGGAATAACTTCAGAGAATTCTGCGCACCGCCTGCAAATATTTTACACGATAAGCGCTGTATCCCTCATCGTCGGGATTGAAACTGTTGATCCTGACCATGCCGTCACTATGGATGAATTGATAATCGCCGATGTACATGGCGACGTGGGTAATTCTCTCCGGTCGCCGACCGAAAAAAAGCAAATCACCCGTTTGCAGCGAATGGAATGTGGAATCGAACGGCACCTCGACACCCGATTTTACCTGCATGTTGGCATCGCGCGGCAAAGCAATGCCGTGCAACTTGTAGATGGTACGGGTAAAACCGGAGCAGTCAAATCCCTTGGGCGACAGGCCGCCCCATAAATAGGGATAACCCATAAACTGCCTGGCCAGACGCACCAGCTGTTGCGGTTTCGGCTTTCCCTGTTGCCTGAATTTTCCCATCTCGATGACCGTTGATTTACGCAAATAGCCGCCCCGGCCGTCGGGCAACCTGACGCGCAGCCATTTGCCCTCCTTCTTTTCGAGCGCTACAACCGCAGTCAGGACGATATCACTCACCGGCAGGGATTTTTCACTCTTGTCGCTGTAGATGTCGCCTACTTTATTCATGTACATCAGTTTGGGTTGCATTCGCCATTGTGCATACTGGTCGTTATTCATCGGCTCGATGGAAGAACCCATCATATAGCCGAGATAGCCGTCGGACAGCTTGATGAGCCAGAACATGCCTCTTCGTTTATATATCCGCACCGTTTCGCCGAGAATACCCTGGTTGATGATCTCATGATCCACATCGGGACCGCGGCGCAATTGTGCGGTGCTGATGGTGATGACGCCACGCGGCTGGTTGCCGATGGATTCGTCCGGGAGGAGCTGTATTTCATCCTGTAAATAATAAGAGAAAGAACGACCCAGGCGACTCAGGAGCGTATCGCGAACTGCGGGCATCGTGGTTTCACCGCTGATAAGCAGGGTGTCGCCGCTGAGCGTTTCGGAAATCTGGAATAAATCTAGACGATGATCGGGGGCCAGCTCTTTATCAACTTGATCGATGATGGCCGTCACTTCTTCGAGCGCTGATTGGTCCTGCCCGAAAGCGGTGAGACTGAAAAGAAACAGCAGCAAGAAAAAAAGGTTGTAACGATTCAAGAGCATGTTCTCCTTATGGGTGTAAAAAGCTCAATTCAATTAATATTACAAAATCCATGCCAGAAGCAGGCTGCATGGTCACTATTTCCATTGATCGGCTTGAATATTCGCCTATTAATAATCAATAACTTGGCTATATTCCATGATGCCGATTGACGGGGAATTAAAAAATCTTTGCGAATCGGACCTATATTGTCCACCATTTCAACCAAGCGGCTATGGAGTGTCATATTTCTGTTACAGTAGAGATGATACATCGCCTTTGCCGTGGCGCAGAATCCTTGGTTCGTTTTCGGTTAAATCGATGACCGTGGACGGAATGACGCCCCCGTTGCCGTTATCCAGTGCGACGTCTACGGTATGGGCGAATATCTCGCAAATCTCGGAAATATCGTTCATATAGGATTGGCCCGCCAGAGTAGCGCTGGTGCTGATGATGGGCTGACCTAACTCCTGCAACAGTCGCTGACAGATGGCATGGTCCGGCACCCGAATGCCGACGGTTTTGCGTCGTTCTAAAAGAATTTTCGGCACCAGTCTGCTGGCCGGCAGAATAAACGTATAAGGCCCGGGGGTCAGCCGTTTCATGATTTTATAGGCAGGCGTATCCACATAGGCATACTGCGATATCTGCTTTAAATCCGGACAAATAAAGCTCAACAGCTTGCGTTTATCATTTCCCTTCAGGGTATAAATACGCTCCAGTCCCTTTTTATTATGCAGATCGCAGCCCAGTCCATAAACAGTGTCGGTTGGATAGATGATCAAACCGCCATTGCGCAAAGCCGCCACTGCCAGCTGGATGGGGCGCTGTTTTGGATGTTCAGCCGATATCTCGTAACGAATCATGTGTCGTACCATAGGTTATTTTGTTCATGAATTTAAAACAAAGCAAGCAAATTTGCAAGGCTTTTCCATGATTGGCTGCAATCACATCGGGAGCGGGATCAATCCCATCCGCTGCTTCAAAAATGACAGACGGGGGGCTGACATTCCATTGATGGGTCGTGTTCTATTCAATTGGTCCGGCAGCAGAAATTCCCGACAGGATTTGGGGCTGAAATATCTTACCGCGATAGGTTGTTTTAACTGTTAAAAGCTTGCCAGGCGTATTGGGGATGCAACAAAAAAACGGGAGAGAGATAAAAATATGAAAATGCGAATTGAGAAGGATTCACTCGGCGTTTTGCGAGTGCCCGAGCGAGCCTATTACGGCGTACAAACCGCCCGGGCGATGGTCAATTTTCCCATCAGCGGCCTCACGGCGCATCGGGATTTCATCTGGGCCGGCGCCGCAATAAAGAAAGCCGTCGCCAATGTTAACAATGAGCTGGGATTGCTGGAATCGAAAAAAGCGGCCGCCATCGAAGCGGCCGCTGCGGAGGTAATGGAGGGCCGTTTCGACGATGAATTTGTCGTCGATGTCTATCAGGCCGGCGCCGGCACCTCGCATCATATGAACCTCAACGAAGTGATCGCCAACCGCGCCTGCGAGCTGATAGGCGGTGTTAAAGGCGACCACACCCTATTGCATCCGAACGATCACGTCAACTTTGGCCAGTCCACCAATGATGTCTTTCCCACCGCCATGCGGCTGGCGATTTTGCGAGCGCTGCCGCAATTGCTGGCACAGTTTGATGCCCTGGAAAAAACGCTGCACGAAAAGGCGCACGCTTTCACCGACGTCATCAAAAGCGGCCGCACCCATCTACAGGATGCGGTACCGGTGACGCTGGGTCAGGAATTCAGCGCCTACGCCCTGACCGTTCGCAGGAGCCGCGATGCCATCGCCGCCGCCGCTGATGATTTGCGCGAACTGGGCATCGGCGGCAGCGCCGCCGGCACCGGTCTCAATACCGATCCCCGCTATCCATCGCTGATGGTAACAACGCTCTCACAGCTTTTGGAACAGGATTTGAGACCGGCAAAAAATTTGTTCGAATCCATGCAGAGCATGCGGCCCTTCGCCGCCTTTTCCGGTTCGCTGCGCGAGGGGTGCCTCGAGCTCACCCGCATCGCCAACGACCTTCGCCTGCTCAGCTCCGGGCCCAACACCGGCTTGAACGAAATCATCCTGCCGGCGGTGCAGCCGGGCTCCTCCATCATGCCCGGCAAGGTCAATCCGGTGATGGCGGAAATGCTCAACATGGTGTGCTTTCAGGTGATGGGATTCGACACCACCGTGGCCATGGCCGTCCAGGCCGGTCAACTCGAACTGAATGTGATGATGCCGGTCATCATTCACAACATCATGCAGAGCATGACTATTTTATCCAATGCTTTAAAGGCATTCACCGAGCGGGCGGTCGGAGGTATCACGGCCAATACGGATATCTGTCAACACTATTTTGCCAACAGCCTGGGATTGGCGACGGTGTTGAACGTGCTGATCGGTTACGATCGCGCCGCGGAAGTGATGAAACAGGCGTTATGCGAGAAAAAGACGGTTCTGCATATACTGGAAGAAAAAAGAATATTGTCGAAAGAACAGATATCCCGGCTGTTCGCCGCAAATAAACTGACACAGCCGGGTGTGCCGGAATTGCAGGGTGGGTGAAGAGATACGATTGATTCAAAGTCGTTCCGGTACAAGTCAGGGCATTTTTTCGGTGTTATTGCGAGTTGGGTATGGCAAAACTGCCATTATTCCCGAAAGGACAAGAAAAAGAATGTCCATGCGAGCGAAGGAACAGATTTATCCTTCATCATCAAAACTATGTTGGAGCGAAGCAATCTCCGCTAAAAGGTGACTATCACTGTCCA
>JAFGSU010000316.1 GCA_016934435.1 Candidatus Zhuqueibacterota bacterium
ATGTGTAGGCCACCTGGAAGGTGGACCACACAAACACTTATTGGACAACCATCCATACAAAAGATGAGACCTTGATGACGCCTTTCGATTATCTGCTCGTAATCCTCTATCTCGGCCTGATGCTCGGCATCGGCATTTATCTGCAAAAAGTCGCCTCGCGCAACATCGACTCCTATTTCCTCGGCGAACGCTCCATGCCCTGGTGGGCGCTGGGCGCCTCGGGCATGGCGGGCAACGTCGACGTCAGCGGCACCATGATCAACGTGGCGCTGATCTATGCCATCGGCGCCTGCGGCTATTTCATCGAAATCCGCGGCGGCATCGTGCTGATCATGGCCTTTCTGATGGCGTTCGTCGGCAAATGGTATCGTCGCGCCCAGGTGATGACCCTGGCGGAATGGATGGCATTCCGCTTCGGCAAGACCCGCGAGGGCAACCTGGCGCGCCTGATGATGGCCGTCGTGGTGCTGCTGTTCACCGTCGGCGCCATCACCATGTTCGCCATCGGCGCCGGCAAATTCGTCGGTGAATTCCTCGGCATCCCGCCGCTTTTGGGGCTGTCGTCGGAATTCTGGGCCGCTGCCGTCATGATCGGTCTGGCGACGCTCTATACCGTGCTCAGCGGCCTGCAGGGCGTGGTCTGGACCGACGTGGTGCAGGGCGGATTCATCCTCATCCTCATCCTGTACATCTGCGGCGTGGCCCTGGCGCAGGGGCCGCTGCCCGAAACGTTCACCATCTCGGTGCCGATGAACGACGGCACGTTTCAGGCCATGAGCACCTCGAAAGAAGCGTGGACCAGCATTGTGCCGAAATGGCATCTGGATATCGATCCCGAATCGCAATACGCCATATTCAATCTGCTGGGACTGGCGATCCTGTTCTATCTGTTAAAAGTCTTCATCGAAGGCAGCGGCGGCACCGGCGGCTATATGGCGCAGCGCTATTTCGCCGCCAAATCCGATCGCGACGCCGGACTGCTGTCGATGTTCTGGATCATCCTGCTCAGTTTTCGCTGGCCGTTCACCGTGGCCGTGGCTATGCTGGGCATTCATTACGGCTTGAACCACACCGTCATTCCCGATCCGGAGCGGGTGCTGCCGGTGGTATTGCGCGAATACGTGCCGCTGGGACTGCGCGGCCTCATCGTCGCCGGATTGATGTCGGCGGCCATGTCCACCTTTGTTTCCATCGTCAACGCCGGCGCCGCTTACTGGGTCAAGGACATCTACCAGGCCTTTATCAATCCGCAGGCCGATACCAGGCTGCTCATCCGCCACAGCCGCTGGAGCTCGTTCCTGATCGTGGTCCTGGGACTGGCGTTTTCGCTCAATATTCAGCACATCAATCAAATCTGGGGCTGGCTCACCATGAGCATCGGCGGCGGACTGGTGATCCCGCTGTTCGCGCGCTGGTACTGGTGGCGGCTCAATGGCTGGGGATTCGCCGCCGGCATCTTTGCGGGAGCGCTGGCTGCGGTGGTGCAGATGGCGTTTTTTCCCAACATCGCCGAATATATCATCTTCGCCGCCGTAAGTGGCACTTCGCTGGTGGCCATGCTGGTGGTGACCTGGCTGACACCGCCGTCGCGCAATGACGTGCTATTGCACTTTTATCAGACCACCAGGCCGTTCGGCCTCTGGCAGGGCGTGCGCGACCAACTTTCAGCTGCAGAGGTCGCCTCCATAAAAAGAGAGAGCCGTCGCGACCTGCTATCGATGCTCTTAGCCGTGCCCTGGCAATTAGTGTTGTTCCTGACCGGTATGACGCTGATCATGCGTAGCTGGATTAGTTTCTACTGGACTCTGGCCACTTTTGTCCTTCTCAGCATTGCACTGTATCACGTTTGGTTCAAACATCTGTCACAGAAAGGATGATCTTATGAATGCCTTACCACTGACGAACTCATTGACGCCGCAGAAACTGGGGCCACTGCGTCTGATCTACCTCGCCATGGTATCGGGTGTGACTTTGCTGGCGGTAGTCATCCTGTATTTTTATTACCAAATACCCGCCGATGCCGTGCCCAATCCTGAGGATGTTCGTAATACCCATTTACTGGTCATCTTCGCCTGCAGTTACGGCGCCGTCGCCCTCTTTGCCTCGCAAGTAATATTGCGCCGAAAATTGCTGCCGCTGGCGCAACGAGACCAAAGCGGCCGTACTCTGGTTGAGAGTGGAGATCCGGATGCGTTCTTACAGATCATCCGAACCGCCTTAATCATCTACATGGCGATTTTAGAAGGCGCCGCTTTGCTGGGGCTGGTGGTCTGTTTGCTCGGCACCCTCAACGGCACGATAAAATCCCACCCCGGCTACTGGCTGGCCGCTGTTCCTTATTTGATCTTTTCCTTGGCAGCGTTCAAAAGCTATCCGAGCGCTGAAAATCTGAAAATATTTATCGAAAAAATAGTCAAATAGCAACCTTGAGAAAAAAACCATCACCGGCAAATCACACTTGCATGTATCGACGCAATTGTTTATCCTCTTATGGGATTTAACCAGTGAGACGCGCTTTTTACAATCTGTGTTGTTATGATATATTTTTTAATAAAGGCGCATCGCACATGGGACCGTACAAATTGAATAAATCGTGCATCAAACAGACTCGATAATCTCAGACCTTTATTTCTACTTTCAATGGAGAGGATATGCCTAAAGCATTCTTAACCGGTTTCATCTGTCTGATCCTGATGGAAACCGGCGTTGTGACCGCCCAAACCAATCCAGGCGAGATCATGCTCCAACGACCGGCTAATTTGGGCATCGATATGCAGTGGTTTTTATCCTATTTGCGGGCGGAGGAGTCGCAGAAATGTAAGAACGAATTCACCCTGAAACGCGGCTACGTCAATATTAAAAAGAGAATCAACGATTCGTTTTCAGGTAGGATCACCACCGATATTACCGTCGATAAAGAAGGAGACGGAGAAGGTGATGTAGAAGTTCGCCTTAAATATCTCTACCTCAAATATGAGATACCCAATTTTGCCGTTTTTTATAAACCTTATTTTGAGTTCGGCCTGGTTCACTGTCCCTGGCTCGATTTCGAACAACACATTAATCTGTATCGCGTTCAGGGGACGTTGTTCCTGGAACGAAATAATGTCGTCAGTTCCGGAGATTATGGCGTTGTATTCCTCGGCCTGCTCGGGGGCGCCATGGATCCGGAATACCGGAAAAAGATTAACGATAGTTATGCCGGCAAATGGGGGAGTGTGGCGTTCGGTATTTTTAACGGCGGCGGATATCATGCTCTGGAAAAAAACAACAACAAGGTATTTCAAAGCCGCGTCACGCTGCGTCCGCTGGTGAATGTGATTCCGGGACTTCAGCTCACCTATCACAACGCCCTCGGCAAGGGAAATATTGCTCAGGCGCCGAACTGGCGCTACCATTCCGGCTATGCATCCTATGAAAGTCGCCATCTCATCCTGACCGCGGAGTATTATACGGGAAAAGGCAATTATAAAGGGAGCGCGATTCAGGATACCCTGTCATTTAATGCAGTACCGCAAAAGGGATACTCCTTTTTCGGCGAATGGAAACTGTTCGATTCCAGGGTGAGCATCATCGGGCGGTACGACTGTTTCACGCAATCCTATAACAGCGGGGAGGTCACGGCTCGACGCGCCATAACGGGAATCGCCTTCCACTTTATCAGGCACTGTAAATGGCTGGTGGACTATGACTATCTCGATTACGCGAATCATCCCGGCAAGTATTCACGCATACTTGAAATGGCCATTGAACTGCAATACTAAGGATACAATACAACGATGTCATCGCGAATTGGACACGAGAGTAACTCGTCATTTCAAAAATAACAGAAAAAGACTGTCACCGCGAGCGGAGCAA
>JAFGSU010000317.1 GCA_016934435.1 Candidatus Zhuqueibacterota bacterium
GATTCTCCCTGGATCAACACGGAGGCGGGGCTGTCGGCAATCTCGTTGATCAGATCAAAAATTTCATGCATGGTTTTATTGTGCCCCACCATGCCGAAAAATTGGCTCTCATGGAATAATTGTTGATGAATCATTTCCAGGGCGCTGAGATCCCGGAACGTCAGGGTGCCGCCGATGGGATCGCCCTCGGCATTTTTTACGATCGAGGCATTCAGTTTAACCGGCAATTTTTTTCCGCTGGCATGGGTGAATGTGGTGTGGAAATCATATAAAGGCTTGCCTTGCTGCAATACGGCCGCTATAGGACAGCGATCGTGACAGGCTTCGGATGCACATATATTTTTGCAAAATTTGCCCAGCACTTCAGCTCGCCCGTGCCCGGTGATTCTTTCAGCCGCAGGATTGAAGTAGTTGATCTTTAAATTTTTATCGACGGTGATTACACCTTCGCTCAACGAATCGAGTATGTTTTCAGTGAATCGGGATAATTCGCTCATCCAGGCCTCTCGAAATCTGAAACAATTTGTTAAATCTATTGATATTTTCAATAAAATGCAAAGCCAAGATAGCGGGATCGGCATCGTGTGCCCAAGAATGCGTATTTAGCCAAGTGCATAAGAACCATGAAGATGACGTCTATTCAGCACTGCGATCATGCCGTTTTTGCAGTGTTTTAATCCGAGGTACCATGGCGATGACAATGAGGCTGCGTTTTTATCAATCTGAAAGCATCCGCAGTGGCTTCTTTTTTATGTCGTTTTTGAAATAATGGCATTTCTGCCAATATCAACTCGCGATAACAAAGAAAAATATTTTATGCAACGCCTGTACAGGTCATGGCCTGGACAATCCACAATACCTGGAACATATGAAACCTCGTCGCAGGAATACATGGAAAAACTCCTTGCAAGTTTACTAAAAAATAACTAAACTGAATCGCGAAAAAGAATAAATAAAATATTAGGAGGTTCTATGGCAGAAATGGTAGGGCTTGAGCATGCGAAAGTCGTGATACGGGAAGATGAGTGCAAGGGATGTGGATTATGCATCGAAGCATGCCCGGAGGACGTCCTGTTTGAACAAAAACATCTGAACCGGATGGGGTACCACCCGGCCGGTTACAAGGGGGAGGGTTGCACAGGCTGTGGCTACTGTTTTTATCAATGTCCGGAGCCGGGCGCCATCACGGTTTATAAAAAGGGGTATGTCGGAGAGGAGGTGCAGTGATATGGCCAAACAGTTGATCAAGGGTAACGAAGCGGTGGTCAAGGGCGCCATTCTGGCCGGATGCCGTTTTTATTTCGGTTATCCCATCACGCCCGCCTCGGAAATAGCGGAGGCAGCCGCTTACTATATGCCGTTGGTGGGCGGTACTTTTTTACAGGCGGAGAGCGAGATCGCATCCATTCAGGCGGTATACGGCGCGTCATCCGGCGGTCGCCGGGCGATGACCGCTTCTTCGAGTCCGGGCATCAGTCTTAAAATGGAAGGGGTATCGTATTGCGCCGGTTCCGAATTGCCGCTGGTGTTGGTGGATATTATGCGCGGCGGACCGGGTTTGGGCAACATTGCGCCTGAACAGAGTGACTATAATCAGATTATTAAAGGAGGCGGACACGGCAACTACAAGTTGATCGCACTGGCGCCCAACAGCGCCCAGGAGATGTGCGACTTGACCATGCTCGCCTTCGAACTCGCCGACAAGTATCGCAATCCGGTGGTGGTCCTGGCCGATGGCTTTATCGGCCAGATGCAGGAACCGGTGGAATTCCCCGAACCGGTAGCAGCCATTCCGGATAAGGATTGGGCTTTGCACACCGATGCCGGCGACGAAAATCGCCTGATCTGTTCCATCTCTCTTGAACCGGAGGTACTGGAAGCGCATAATATACACCTGCAGGAAAAGTATCAACAAATGCAAAAGCATGAGATCCGATTTGAAGACTATCAAGTGGAAGATGCGGAGATCGTACTAATCGGTTATGGGGTGGTTTCGCGCGTTCTGCAGTCGGTTGTGGATGATTTGCGGCAGGAGGGCTATCGAGCCGGCATGCTGCGGCCCATTACCCTGTGGCCTTTTCCGTCACAACACCTAACCGAATTGGCCAACAAGGTGAAACGTTTTTTAGTGGTGGAACTGTCCAACGGGCAGATGGTGGATGATGTGCGGCTGGCGGTTCTGGACAAAGTACCGGTTCACTTTTTTAGTCGGATGGGAGGCGTGGTGCCTTCTCCAGAAGAGATTATTGAAAAAGTAAAAAGTCTTTTGGAGGCGTAGAACATGGCAGAAAAAATATTAAAAAAAGCGGACAGTTTCTATAAAATGTACGAGCGTAACTCCAGCGCCATTAAAGACGTGACCCACTATTGTCCGGGGTGCGGGCATGGCGTTTTGCACAAGCTCATCGCTGAAGCGATCGACGATTTCGGTATTCGTGAGCGCACCATCCTCATCAGTCCGGTGGGATGCAGCGTGTTTGCCTATTATTATTTTCGCATCGGCAATATCCAGGCTTCTCACGGTCGCGCTCCGGCGGTGGCCACGGGCATCAAA
>JAFGSU010000318.1 GCA_016934435.1 Candidatus Zhuqueibacterota bacterium
GAAATCGGCGGTTCCCTACGGATTAATGACAAAGAGGTGGATTTCACCGGAGGCCGCGGCTATTGCGAAAAGGATTGGGGTAAGTCGTTTCCAAAGGCCTATATCTGGATGCAGAGCAACCATTTCGCCGACCCTGGCGCCAGTTACATTGCTTCGGTAGCTATCATCCCCTGGGTGCGCAACGCTTCTTTTCCGGGTTTTATCATCGGATTTCGTTATCAGGGCATTTTGTACCGGTTTGCCACCTACACCGGCGCCAGGCTGGAGAGCATGGCCATCGATGATCGCGCCATTCATTTTGCGGTATCGGATAGGCGCTATCGACTGGAAGTCAAAGCCGAGCGCGGCGCCGGCGGATTGTTGAGCGCGCCTGTTGAAGCCGGCATGGCGATGCGGATTCCGGAATCGCTGCAGGGCCGGATAAGCGTGCGGTTATGGCGATTGACCGGACGCCGATCCGGCGAACTATTCTGCGGCCTCGGCGAACACGCCGGCGTGGACGCGGCCGGCGATTTGGGGCGATTGCTGAGTATGTGAAAACGTACAGACGCCGGATGCCGTCGCGTTTTTTGCGGCGACACTGAAGGTGTTACATATTTGTATCGCCTCCGGCGTACGCAGATTCGTCCGCGCACTTAAAGTAGGGGTGTAGGCGGTTCACAAAGCGACATTGAGCCGCCGCACCCCAAATGAATTCAGGAGATGGTTTGGGGATTGCACAGCCTCGGCTGAGCTTTTGATGCACCGACATGTCGGCGCGTGACCAAGTGGCGACACATCGCCACAATCCACATTCGTCATCATTTACACACCTGCCTGAGGCTTGAATACCTCTTGCTGAAATTTTAGTCCTTGTGAATATTTGCACTTGAATTCTTCACCACCTTATTTTATTATAATAGAATAAAAAATGATTTGTTTTTTTTATTTCTTTTTATATTATAATGACACATTCGATCAACCAAACTCACCGTGTCTTAGTCGTTCATTCAGATCATCATTCCAAAATTCCCGCATCAAATCACCAACTTGAGGAGGACGCCGTGCGAATAAATAAATTGCTGATCGGATTTCTATTCATTCTATCATCCGCAGCATTCAGCGCGCAGTATTACGCGGTCGGATTGAACAATCCTTCGGAGACCTGGTATTACTTTAGGATCGATACGCTGCGTGTCGAGCAAACCAGCTCATTAGGCTATTCAGAGTTTACCATCACCCATGAATTCGTCATGCAATCATCTGCTTATGGGAAGGTGCCAAGCGACCAGCCATTTCGGTTCATACTCACATTTTATTTGCCGGAAGGTTCTATGATTACCGGCGCTGCTTTTAAAACCGAAAATACATGGAGGACTGCGGAACCAAAGGATATTCTTTCGGCTGAAAACCTTTTCAATACCGCGAGTCCCGACCAGCCGCGATTTTTATTGCGGCAGCAGGTATTGCGCGATCGGAATGGTCAAATCGGAAACAGTTATCAGATGGAAATTTCTCCGATTCTTTATCAAAGATTCTTTGCCTTTTCCATCACCTTCACCGCCAAAAACTATATCGAATTCGATGCCGCCTGGAGTTCGCTGCAATCCTCAAATCTGTTGCTGACGTCCACTCCACAGTCAAATAGAAGAGTAAAATATTATTTTTCGGATGTGCAATTTCCCTCCTCACCGCCTGTAATATTGAATGGGGATTTCTTTAAAAAGGATGCTTATGGCAGGTGGTATGCGACGAGTTCGAATTTGATACAAAATGTGATCTGGCCGTGGCCGCACCCGCCTGTACCGCAATTGTACCGCTATACATCCGATGGTAACTCGTATTACCAGTTCATGGCCTGCCAACCGGTACAAGCCGAGGATAGAAAGCCGAAAAAAGTGCTCATCGTCAGTGATCTTACCCTGTTTTCTGTTCCAAGATATGTTGAAGATGCAATCAATGTGTTTTACAATAATGCGCGATATGGATTGTCGGATTCCGATTCGATCAATGTACTGCTCATCGATCAATTGCAGCCCAGATATCTTCGCCCCCGATTCGTCTCCGCATCTGAAGGTAATAAGGAGGCGCTTTACACCGAACTGCGCTCCTATCCCATTCAACAGATAAGCGCCCTGCCGCAATTGCTCTGCTCGGCGCGAGATTTTTTTAATAATTATCGAACCGGGGGCGAACTCTGGTTGATTACCGCGTCCGAAAAAGATGCCAACACCCTCGCCAAGGCCAATGAAGTAATCGATCTGGTCATCAACCGGATGCAATTCCCGGTTGTGATGAAAATCTTTGCCTGTGGAAATCAACATAGGGATAGCGGGTATTCCCGCCTCTATGTTAACGGCCGCTATTATTACGGCAATGACTATCTATTTGAAAACCTGACGAGGCTTACAGGTGGGGCGTATGTCCGGAGAAATAACGAAACGGATCAACACCTTCCTATGGCGCTGGCCGACTTGCTTTTGCCGGCTTTGGATTTGATGGAAGTCGATCTGCAACCGACGGGTGGGTACACTTTCGGTAGTTACAAGTTTCATCCGACGCGCTCCCATTATCCGAAATTCTATCCATATATCGAATTGGGACGATTTGACGGGAGTGTGCCCTTCAGCGCCGATTTTTACGGCAAGGCTGAGGGCGACTGGTACCATTCAATGACGAATGTGCCGGGTACGGTTTGCAGCACCAAACCGGTGCAACTCCAGACGTTGTGGCATTACAACCACGTCCGAGATCTGTTACAGCAGCCGCAAAACTGGGCGCTGGTGGAAGAGATCGGCCGCATCTCCGTGGAAAACCACTTTGTCAGTCCTTATTGTGGGTTTGTTATTCCCTCTTCGACCGGCTATGCCGGCTTTCAGCGCCTCGAGAATCTGGATTCGCTCGACATAGCAGCTGTTGCAGAAAACCAGCCCGATACCTTCGAGCTTTCCGCCTTTCCCAATCCTTTCAATATGGAAACCCGTTTCTCAATTCACCTGACACCTTCGCAAGTGCCGCAACGCTTACAGGTGCGCATTGTCGATGTCATGGGCCGCACCCTGAGGCGATGGCATGAGAACCTGGCGGCCAATGAATCTCAGGTGTATCTGATTTGGGACGGTAAAAACGACCAGCAGCAGGTGGTGGGCAGCGGCATCTATTTTGTCGTGGCACAATCTAAAAATCAACAACAGGTGATCAAGATCACCTGCTTGCGATAGAGGGAGGACGATCATGAGAGCACGAATGTTTTTCATACTCATGCTGGCGATAGCGACCTGCCTGCCGGCCACGCGCATCAGCGTCTATGAAGCGGGTTATTCGCAATATCGCGACGATAATGTGCGCGTTGAGGATGTGGTGGACGTCATCCATCCCCGCGGCGTCTATATTGAGCATCAGATCCATATCACCTTTGCCTATGACTTTAATTCTTGGTTTTTTAAGAATTATGATGAATTGGAGTTGGAATGGTCGTTTCAGATGCCGGAAGCAGTGATTTTTTACAATCTCTATTATTGGCAGGGCGACTCGGTAATCCGCGCTATTCTGCTCGATAAATGGACCGCAGAGATGATGTTCAATGAGAAAAGCAGTCCCATTCGCGAGCCGGCGATCATGACCCGTTCTTTGCCCGATCGCGACGGTCAGGTGAATTACAGCCTGCGGTTGTTTCCGATCAAGCGATTTTCCAAACAGAGAATCATGATCCAATATCTGGTACCGGCCGGACCTTCGAGCGGCAAACTGCGCACCTGGCTGCCTTTGCCGCAGCTGACCACCGAGGCGGGCGGGGTAAAATCTTTGCGTCTGCTGTACTGCTATCAACAAAATCCCGATTCCGTGCAGCTGGTCGGCAAGCAGGGCGTCTCTTTCACGCATTTTCCGGAAGATTTCATATGGGAGACGCAGATATCCGTTCGCAACGGCGATTTTGCCGAACTGGTCATGCCTTCGCCGATCAGAGATGAATACTATATTTCCACTTATCAAACGGCGGATGCAAGTTTCTACCAACTGGCCGTGTATCCGCCGCCTCTAACGGGTGACGACGCCGCCAGAAAAATACTGGTTTTGGTTGATTATAATCCGGGCAACACCTCCGGTATGACCGCAGAGTTATTATTAGGCTCGTTGAAAGAGACCATGGAACGCTCACTGACAGCCCGC
>JAFGSU010000319.1 GCA_016934435.1 Candidatus Zhuqueibacterota bacterium
ATCGACGCGTTGCACCACGCCGCCTTCCACATATATGGCCGTGCCCTCGATGGTATCGTGCAGGATGGTTTTCAACTCCAGCTGCGAAACCGCGGCAATGCTGGCCAGGGCCTCGCCCCGGAACCCCAGTGTGTGGATGGTTTCGATATCCTGGTAACTGCGGATTTTCGAGGTGGCATGCCGCTGCAGCGACAGGATCGCATCGTCCTCGTTCATGCCGCAGCCGTCGTCAATGACCTGAATAAGAGCCGATCCCCCCCCGTTTATGATAATGGTGATTTTACCGGCTCCGGCATCGATGCTGTTCTCGAGCAATTCCTTCAGCACCGAAGCGGGGCGATCGATCACTTCTCCCGCCGCAATTTTGTTGATCAGCTTTTCCGGTAAAACCTGTATGGTTTGCGTCTTTTTTACCATTTTATCCGTTTGTCCTGAATTCAGCGCAATAAAATGCATTTGAGCACTTGATCAAAACCTCCACTTTGCAAATGATAGAAATAAATGCCGCTCGGCAACGAATGGGCCGTCCAGACTACCTCCTGTTTTCCGGTCAATTTTACATTTTTAAGCAGCGTCGCTACCTTCCGGCCGCGTATATCATAGACCGTCAGGGTTGTCGCCTGCTGTTCGGGCAAATAAAAAGTAATCCTGGTCGCGGCGTTAAATGGATTGGGGAAATTTTGCATCAATTCGTACCGCATCACCCCGCCGCCATCCTCAACCGATGTATCCCACCTGGTCGAAAACGTATAGACATCATCCGCTGAGAGCGGATTTTCATAATAGATGCTGATCACGTCCCCCCTGTTAAATATAGACTTGTAAAACACCAGACTCCAGGTCAGGTGATCCATTTCATTGCTCAGCAAATCAACAGCCGCCTCATGGTAGGGTGTATTACAAATGAAGCAATACATGCGATCATTCGGATTGAAGGCATAAAAGGGGTGCGCAGGTAGAGTCTGGATTCTGTCGTAAATCAGCAGATTCACCTGGCGGTTATCGTCCACATTCCAGACTTCAAACGGGATGCGCACGGCAAACGGCTGATTGGAACCCGGGTTGGGATTCATCGGATGGTCTTTCAATTCATAAAATCTCGCTTCATAGAGGGTGGCCATGGCGCCCGTTCCATCCTGCAGACGCACAACGTCGGCGTCGGGATTTTCATAGGCGCCGGTGTAGCGCAACTCATAATCTTTACTCAGCTCATTCGTATCGGTCGTACCCCAGCCATAGGCATCAACAGCGCGGGCTGTAGTAGCCCAGTTCATCTGCAGATAGCTACGGATGTCATAGGTGCCGCTGCCGTTGATGACGAGGTCATAAAAATCTTTCTGTACAGGCTCTTTGACGATAACTTTGAATCCATCCACCGAGGGGACATTTTCTTCGCCGTTGAATTCGGTTCGGTTTTGCAGCAGCAGCGTATTGTCGGTGATATCGGAAAGATTCCAGGCCAGCCCGCTGCCGGCGTCGTTAAAATCGACCCGGTAGGTGTGCTGTTTGAAAAGCGCCGGATCTTCCACGATGGGGATCACCCTGCCATGGGCGGAACCGCTGGTATGATCGGTCTCGAGGGTGTCGCCATAGGCAAAAGGCGAATCCCTGTCTTCATAAACGACGGTCAATAGCTTCAGGTCGCTCTCGCTGCTTCTCGGCACAGCGGATGAATCCGAATGGTACGTATAGGCCGTGACCGCAAAGTAGTAAGCCTTGCCGTGAATCAGATGGGTCTTGTCAATATAGTCCTGATCAATAGGGATCGTGCGTTGGATGCCGCTGTCCGAACCGTGCTGCGTGATGATCTGCGTCGGCTGGCCCGTTTCCGGGTCTGTGATCTCCTCGACGATTTCGGCGACGCCGTCGACTATGTCATACGTGGCGATGCGAACGCCAGTCGATTTAAGCGGCAACAAGGAATGCAACTGATACACATTATAGCCCTGAAAAGCATAGCCCTCTTTCTGAAAGGCCTCGATGGAAGGGGCTTCGGTCTCCCATGAAAGCCAGATCTTTTTATCCAATTGCTTCGCTTTGGGCGTTACGGGTGCGGGTTTTGGCGGCGCGAAGAATGATTGTTTGCACGCTTTTCTCCCTACGATGACGTCATCGAGGTAGACGCCTTCGGTCACGGTCTCATAATCGCTGACGAAGCGAAAGCGCAGCTGTAAGGTCGCTCCGGCCGGATAGTGAGATAAATCATAGATATACTGCAGCCAATCATTTCCGGTCGGCAGGGCCGGCAAAGCGCCGCCGCTGCCGATGAAATCCAAATTCTCCCAGCCGGAGCCGTCATTGACTTGAGGATAAATGCCGTTGACGCCATAGTTCGGGCATTGATACCAGCACCAGAAACTGAGCTGCGAATCGCGGTCGAGGACAAATGGTGGGGAGGTGAGGCTGTTGTCCATGCCATTTTCATAGACAATTTTTATTTTATCGCCGCAATGATAGCTGAAATGACCCGAATGTTTGCGATCGGTATTGAGATGCCAGAGGTCGGGCGAGCCGCTGTGCGTCCATTCGGCTGTTCCGTTCTCCATATTATCCATCAGGCCGAATGTACCGATGGCGAAAATAAAAGTATCTGAAAATTGTCCGTCGCCCGTCGTCATCGTCGCATGGACGGGGATGAAATTGGGCATGGGACAGGTCGATTCGATGCCGATTTCAAATACAACGACCTGGTTCTCCTGTGCTGCCACTGATGGAAAGAGCAAAGGCGCAGTCGGCAGGATGAGACGGCCGCTGTTGCAGTTCAGCGTCATGGAACCAGCGGACGCCGCTGCCAGTCCGGTATTTTGCAGCATGAGCGTCACTTCGACGGTCTCCCCGGCTTCGGCAAACCCATCGCCGTCGGCTGAGGCATCATCCGAAATCTGATAATCGGATAAGGACAGCACCAGGCTCGCCACGGTGAGGCTCAAAATATCCGTCCATACATTCTCGGATCCATCGGATATCTCTATACGAAAGCGAAGGACGGTGCCGTTTGCCAGTCCGGCGGGCGTTTTAAAAGAAAAAGCGTCCGAACGATACAGGGAATCCCCGGGTTGCATGGTTCCTAAAGATTCGACATTATCCTGGATGTCGATGGCCGCATTTTCACAGGAGAAAATGGCGTTGACATTGGATGCCAGAGTATGGCCGAAATTTTTGAAATATCCGCCGATTTTAACGACCGCATTCGGTTCCACCAACCGTTGAGCCGAGCCATTGACCGTAACGGATGCCATCTGGACATAAGCTTTGTCGCTGCGGAGCGGGATGGTTCCTTCAAAAGGCACAAAATTGCGCGCCGTCACCGTCAGCTGCAGAGGAAAGGCGGGATTATCGGGTGAAATGTTCAGGGATAGACGACCGGTATCGTCGGTCATACCGGTTGCATACACCGATGTATCCTGCATCAGGCACACCAGCGCCCCGGCCAGCGGCTGAGCGCCATCGGTGACATAAATGGCGCATAGAGAAGGCCCGGTGGGAAGCTCAGCGGGGCAGGAAACGACCATGTTCCAGGGCTGATCGGTCCACACCGGCATCTCCGGATCGCCCAGCAAATTCACCTGATATTCGCACCATCGATAGACGTTCTCCTGGGCGGCATAGGGGACATAGACCGATTTGGCGGCGCTGAGGGCGCTGCCGATGTGATGAAGATTTTCGACAAAAAGATGCCTGAAAAATTGCTGATCAAACCGGTCGGAATAGCCAAAAAGCGGATTGCCGGGACTGCCCCAGCC
>JAFGSU010000320.1 GCA_016934435.1 Candidatus Zhuqueibacterota bacterium
AATTTATTAATTATTTATATTTTATGGTCAGCCCGCACATTGTCAGAAACCCACATTTTCTGGTATTGCATTTGCAAAAGCCTTTTCAATTATACATTCGTTTGACGGACCCCATTTTCGTATTTGTTGAGGCATGGTTATGATCAGGAACTTGCTCCTTTTACTCATTTTATTACTCATTGCGGCAGCATCCACCATCGGTCAGACCGACCATAAAACTAAAGTCGATAGCCTGAAAGCCAAGGCGAAAAGACTGGATCAAAAATTCAAGGAAGAAAAGACCAAAGCGGATAAATGGGCCAATGATAAAAACCTTCCAAATAAAAAAGAATCTCCCGATGCATCCATGAACGAGCTGGTCGGCTACCGGGAAGACCGGCCTTTATATTATACAACGGTTAATATCAATGCTGCAACCACGGTTGCCAGCAATCGTCTCTGGCCGGGAGGAAGCAACGGCCTGAATCTCACCGGGGTGAGCCAGATCATCGGTGAATGGGATGGCGGCGGCGTGCTCACCACGCACCAGGAATTGTTGACGCGCGTCCAGCAAATGGACAATCCGAGTTCCATCAGCAATCATTCAACCCATGTGGCCGGCACCTTAATGGCGAGCGGCCTGGATGTTAATGCGCGGGGGATGGCCTATGAGGCGACCCTGCATGCATACGACTGGCTCAATGACCTCTCAGAAATGTCGCTTGCAGCGGCAGCAGGGCTGTTATTATCAAACCATTCGTACACCTATATCCGAGGCTGGCACTATAATCTATTTGGTGATGATCGCTGGGTGTGGATGGGCGATCTGAATTACAGCCTCACCGAGGATTGCTATTTTGGGCTCTATTCTCTTGCCAGTCGCATCATGGACGATATTGCCTGTGATGCGCCTTATTATCTGATCGTAAAACCGGTCGGAAATGACCGCGATGATAACGGTCCGGCTCCAGGGGCGCACTACTGGTTGTTCAACGGCGGTAACCTGATCGATAGCGCCGATCCGCGCGACGCCGACGGTCCCTGGGATTGTATACCCGACGATGCCATCGGTAAAAATATCCTCACCGTCGGCGCCATCGATGATATCATAGACGGCGATTACAGCGCCGCGAACATCGATCTCAAGACAGCTTCCTTCAGCTCGTTCGGGCCTGCAGACGACGGCCGCATCAAGCCGGATATCGTCACCAATGGTGTGGGCGTATACTCCACCTTTGCTTCGAGCCCTCTCTCTTACTACATCCTGAATGGCACTTCCATGGCGGCGCCCAACGCAACCGGATCCTTAACCTTATTGCAACAGCATTATCAAAACACACATCAGAACCATAACCTGCTCGCCGCCACCTTAAAAGCGCTGTTGATTCATACAGCGCATGAATCGGGCCCTCACGATGGCCCCGATTATAAAACAGGATGGGGATTGCTGAACACCGAGGCAGCCGCTCAGGTAATCAGTCAGGATCAAACCATCCCGCTGCGGCTGCAGGAACTCACCCTCCTGCAGGGGATTCCCTATACCATCACGATCTCGACGGACGGCACACAACCTTTAAAAGTCACCATTTGCTGGACGGACCCTCCCGGTACGCCCGTGTATGGTCTCAATCCTTCAACACCGATTCTGGTGAATGATCTCGATCTGCGTTTGTCCCGCGTCAGCGACGGACAGGTCACGCTACCCTACCGGTTGGATCGTAACAACCCCGCCGCCGCCGCAACACAGGGGGATAACAGCGTCGATAATGTTGAACAGGTTTTTCTCGCCACACCGGCGGCGGGCGCTTATACCATCTCCGTAAACCATAAAGGCATCTTGCTAAACGGGCAGCAGGACTTTTCCATGATCATCACCGGAGCCTCCGCCCATATCCAGAGCGCGCCGGCTATCAATACCCGGCTCGAGCTGGTTAGCGACGATTTTGATACACCCGTCGCCGGCGAAGGCACTCTAACCTTGAATGTGATGGCCCTCAGTACCGACGGGCTGGCGCATGCCATCCAGGACTTTCAGGGCGGCTTGCAGCTGGACCCGATCTTTTGCGAGCAGGTGATGGACATCGTCTTCTCAAATCCATTTTTCCCGATTTCATCCTACGGCACCCGCAGTGAAACCTATGTCGGCGACGCCGGCAATCCGGACCAAGGGCGAATCAGTTATCAGTACCATTTCACCGGCGGTACGCGAGAGACCATCGACACCATTCCCGTGTGCATCACCACCGTGATCATCCATTATCTCATGGGATCGGATCACGGCCATATATCCTGGAATAACGGCACATCGTTCTTCGCCGTTACAGACGAAAACAGCACCGACGTTACGGGCGATGAAGAAACCATGCCTCTCGATTTGCTGGATATCGCCCTGCCGGTAGAGCTGAACCGTTTTGAAGCGACGGATACCGGTCGCTGTGTCCTGCTTAAATGGACAACACAGTCGGAAGATGAAAACCTCGGATTCCATCTCTATCGCAGCGAAGGTGCCACGGACAACTTTGTGCAAATTACCGGCAGCCTCATCCCGGGCGCCGGCACCACGCAAAACGTGCACCATTACATCTATGAAGACTATGGTGTCGACAAAGGTAAAAGGTATTATTATAAATTGATGGATGTCAATTATCGCGGCAGAGTAACCTATCACGGCCCCATTGCAGTCGCCGTCGCGCCACCCGAAGTTTTTGCTCTGCAGCAAAACTATCCCAATCCCTTCAATCCAAGTACCAGAATCGCATTTTCACTGCCCCGGAATGCACGGACGTCTTTGATTGTCTACAACCTGCAGGGACAGGTGATCAGGACGCTGTTTAATCAGCCCATGACCAGCGGCCGGCATGAGTGGGTCTGGGATGGCCGAGACGATGAAGGCCGACAGGTTCCATCCGGCATGTACTTTTATACACTCATGAGTGAAGAATTACATAAAACCCGGCGCATGCAGCTGGTAAAATAAGGGAAAATCCTATCCATGCATTCATTCCTTGAAAGTAATACAAATAATATCGTATATTATCGGGTAATTTTCTAAAAAAGCGGGTTTCCCACGGGTCGATAAACGCTGTGAACAAAAACGCCTATCCGCGAACAATCGCGCCCGAATGGTTCAAGCGGCGGGCAATGAATTTAACCACAAGCTGTATGTTCAGTTTAAAACAAACAGTACCGCAAAACAGCCCCCCTCTTTTTGATGGTAACTGGCTGCTCGCCATCCGACCGGACGGAGGGCAACGTCACAACCTGCGCGACGATTACACTTACTGCGGCTATATCGCTCTCTATCTTTTTGCCGCAAAGTATTGCCGGAATCGACGTGTTCTCGAAGTGGGGTGCGGTTGCGGATTTGGCAGCTATCTGCTCGCCCACGCTGCAGAAAGGGTCATCGCACTGGATGTGAATGCAGGCGACGTTTCTTACGCCGCCAATAGATACCGCAAAACCAACCTGCACTTTTTAACCGCAGACGCCAGGCAAACCGGGCTGGCGGATGACTCTTTTGAAGCGATTGTATCCTTTGAAACCTTTGAGCATATTCCGCCGCTCGACGCAAAAAATTTTCTGCTCGAGCTGCGGCGCCTGCTGAAACCCGCGGGGCAACTCATTTTATCAACCCCGAACAGGGATGTCTATAACAAAATCAGCCATACACCGGGTCATGTTAACGAAATGACGGTGGACGGCTGGTTCGACCTGCTACGCATCCTGTTCCCGCACTGCACTCCTTTTTATCAACGCAAAGGCGAGCTGGAAAAGCAAAAACGTTTCCATCAGCTAACCGCTTGCGATCGTTACAAACTGCGCCAATGGCTCCCTCGAGGATTTTTGACCTGGTTCAGAAACAGACTGGCGCCCGACCGCGCCGGATCCATCGATGCATTACTGGAGCGATTACAGGTGCATCCCGCCGTAAAATTGGCAGAGCTTGAAAATGCAGTGATACAGCTCGCTATCTGCAAAAAAGATACCTAACGCAGCTTGACTATTCTCAACGCCGTCTTGCGGTTGTGATTGACGAACAGATAATAAACCCCGGCCGGCAGCCGGTTACCCGATTCATCCGTGCCGTCCCAAACGATGGTATGCTCACCGACAGAGCGAACGGAGGGTAACGTCCGCATACACCGGCCGAGCAAATCATAAATGCCTATTTGGGCAGGCGCCGGTCTCGGTAGATAATATACGATCTCAGCATAATCGTAAAACGGATTCGGGTAGCAACGCATCGTAAAATTCTGAGGCAGCGTCTCAGAATCGCCGTTTCCGACACGGGTTGGCGGATTATAGGTGATATAATCCTGCTTGACGTTGGATTCACCCGCCTCATTTCTTACTTTGAAATAAACCGTCTTGACACCGGCGTCAGCGCTCAAAATAAAGGACGGAGCTTGCGAATAAGAGGCCCAGACAGCGCCCGTAAAGGAAACATCCTCGCTGGCCAGATACTGCGTCGGAGTGCCGGTGACGGTATTGTCCAGAGTGACCGTTTGGACGGAAGTTTCCCTGGCGCCGTTATTAAGGGCAAAGGAAACGAGCTGCGGCTCTGCGACGATGGTAAATTGGTATGTATTGCTCCAGCTGTAGGGCTCGGTATCCGAGTGGATGCGAACATGCCAGTAATAGAGCCCGAGTTCCATATCGACGGTGGGCGTGTATTCGCTTGCGGTTGTGGTGACATAGATGACCACATTGCTGAATTCGCTATCGGTGGCCACTTCCAGGTCATAACTGCTGGCGCCAACCGGAGCGCTCCAGTCGAATCGCGGCGTACGATCCCCTGTGGTGCTGTAATTACCCGGAAACCAGGGGGTCGGCGCTATTGTAACAACGATAAAAGAAAAAGGCGCGGTCCAAACCGTCACATCAGCGTCCACCCAGGCGCGCACCCGCCAGTAATACGTTCCCAGGGGGAGTTCAGTGGTCAGCGCATAATTGCTGGTAACGGTACTCACGTCATAGAGAAGGGTGCTAAAATCCGATTGCTCTGATATTTGCAGATCATAACTGGTCGCGCCCATTGTATTGCTCCAATCGAAGGTCGGCGTGCGATTGGTTATCCGGGTGTTATTAAATGGCGAAATAAGCATCGGTGCTTGAATGACAATGGAAAAATGCCAGATGGACGTCCAGTTACTGAGGTCGGAGTTTATCTGCGTACGCACCCGCCAATAATAGGTGCCGACCGCGAGGTTGGTCGGCTGGTTATAGCCGCTGATGCTCAACGTCAGATCGGCGATGGGCGAAGACAGGTCGCTATACTCGGATAATTGAAAATCGTATCCGGTTGCATTGGTGACGTCGTTCCATTCGAACGACGGGGTGCGATCATACAATTCACTGCCGTTAAGGGGTGAAAACAGGTTTGGTTCCGGAGTATAAATGCTGAAACTATACGGCACGGACCAGCTGCTGCTATCGGTATCCGATCGCGCCCGCACTCGCCAGTAATAGGTATCGGCCATCAGGTTTTCGCCGGGGATGTAGTCGCTGGTCGTAAGCGTAACATCCACTACCGGCGATGAAAAATCGGCCTGGTTATCGATTTGCAGGTCATATTCGCTGGCGCCGTAGACGTTAAACCAGTCAAAGGGTGGTTTCCGACTGCTGGTTGTGCTGCCGTCAATGGGTTTTAACAAAGTCGGCGCCGGTAAAGGCGTCGATGTAACCTCCGGGGCGGCTATCACTATGAGCCACAGGAATAGAATGAAATGCAACGATCTCGATGTATGGCTCAGCTTGTATCGATCATGGGGAAACATAATAATCACGCTCCTTTTTGAGCTCAACAAAATCCCGGTGACCTCACACCGTGACATCGAATCTTTTTCAGTACAACCCGGGCAGGAATCGGTAGCGAACCAGCTGCAGATACGCCTGGTACTGTTCATCTTTTTGTAACAGCTTTTCTTCGGCTACAGCTCGCCAGAATTGCCCGATAATAATGAGCAAAATAAACGTACCGTTGCGATAGGAAAGATTTCCTATAAAAAATCCGAGGTAAAAGATAATTTCACTGGTATAGAGGGGATGTCGGACCAACCTGTAGGCGCCGGCCAGTTGCAATTGCCTGTGAGCGGGCACGATGCCGAAGCTTCTTCCCAGACTGAGCAAAGAAATGATCATCGCCGCGATGCCAAATCCCTGTAATACCAGGGATAAATACGGCGACCACAAAACGGCATCCATAACCGGTCGCAACAGCATGGCACAGGCAAGGGTTGCAAAGGGCACGATCCAGTCCTGCACTTTCTGAGAAGTATCCGTACTCTCTCGCCTGAGGAGGAATAGAATAAGCAGCAGAGTATTATGAATTAACAGACCAAAGGTGATCGCTGAATGATGTTGTTGCCACGATTCGAACAGATGCAGTACCAGCTGGCTCCACAGCAGGGCGATGCAAATATTGAGCGGCCAATGGAACAACCGTCGCAGCGATTCGATTTTCACCGTATGCTTTTGATCGGCAACGGTTTGCAATCGCTGTCCCATTTCAATTTTATTTTCTTCGATCCATCCGGCGCCGCCTTCCAATATGGAGCGTGTGGAGCGCGGTACATTAGCAATTTTGTTGCGCTGCAATCCCTTGATCATGTGAATCACTTCTCCCGCCGAGTTCAGCGCCACGATATCGAGAGGAAACTGCATGCCAAAGCTGTGAATGCTTTTAGATGGTACAATATGCAATACGGTATTCTCATCCGGTTGTTTTTTGCCTAACAGACCAACCATTCGGGTGAGCACGTTGTTGGCGAGAACAACTTGTAGAGGCAGGGTGCGGTTATTCGTTTGATCGATCAGCGGCATGGCCGACACCTTACTTGGATAGCGTATCCATCATCATGATGACGGCTGGGCCCATAAGGACGATGAAAAGGGCCGGGAAAATAAAAATGACCAGCGGCAGCAGCATTTTGACGCCCGCTTTGGCGGCCTGTTCTTCTGCTTTTTGTTGAATGCGCGTGCGCAGGGAATCCGCCTGCGCCCGCAAAGTATCGGCGATGCTGGTGCCCAGCCTGTCCGCCAGAACCAGAGCGCCCACCAGTATTTTCAAGTCTTCCACTCGATTTCGTTCAGCCAGGGCGCGCATGGCTTTCTCGCGCGTAATGCCGGTGCGCAGGTCCTGGGTGGTTCGCATAAACTCCTCGCTCAGGGGACGACAGCGCAGGACCATGTCCTGACCGACGCGCATGACCGCCGCATTGAGGCCGAGGCCTGCCTCCACCGAAATAACCAGCAAATCCAGGGCGTCGGGGAGGCTGTTGGCAATTTCCGACTGACGCTTTCGCATTCGAAAAGTCAAGATCGAGTCGGGCAAAAGGAAAAAAACCGCTGCAGCGACGATAGCTAGAAGAACGACAACATGAAGAGGCCGCGTTCCCAGAGAACCGAGGTAGATGAACACGATAAAGCCAGCTAGCGCGGAAAATATTTTAATGCCCATGAAGCGGCCATAGATTTCTTCACTATAATAACCGGCGGCGATCAGGGTACTCTTTAGTTTGGAATCGGGTTTGGCCTTGCCCTGCGCCATCCGGCCCATCTCATCCAGGATTCTTTCCAGACTGAAATGGCTGGGCCACGCTTTTCCATTCTCAGTGGTCTTCATCAGTTCTTCGCCGCCCGGGCGATTCTCCTCCATCTCCTTCATGCGGCGGACATTGGGATCAAAACGCCTGCGTGCCAGTCGCAAAATTATATAGAGAATGGTGAAAAAAGTCAGAAAGGTTATAGCCAGGATCAGATAGATGCTCATTTTTACAAACCTACTGGTATTTAATACGCACGATTTTCCGGATGATGATAAATCCGACGATTTGCATGAACACTGCGACAAACAACATCAGGTGGCCGGTCTTTGTCGTGAAGAGCGGTTCCAGATAACCGGGACTCATGATGGAAATGATCAACATAAAAGCGATCGGTAATAATCCGAGAACCAACGCGGACATGCGGCCCTGGGCGGTATAGGTGCGCAACTGGCCCATCAATTTGAATCGTTCTCGGATCGTATAGCCAATTTTTTCAAGAATTTCGGTCAAATTACCTCCGGTCTCTTTTTGCAACAGCACAGCCGTTACAAAAAGCCGCAGGTCGCTGCTGTCCACGCGTTCGGTAAGGCTGACCAGCGTTTCACGCAGTTCCATCCCTAAATTATATTCCTCGAATGTTTTGCGAAATTCGACCCCGACCGGGTCGGGCGATTCTTCCGCTACCAGCTGCATGGCGCGCGGGAAAGCATGGCCGGCGCGTAACGCGCTGGTCATCATATCGATAGCGTCGGGGAATTCCCGGATAAAGGCGCGCAGGCGCCTGGTTCGATGAAACTGCACATAGAGAAGCGGAATAAAGAACATGGCAATGGGCACCACTATTTTCGGCGGGGCACTGCTCGAGCCCACGGTCAAAATCATACCCACCCCGGCACAGATGAACATCAACAGCGCCAGTTCACCCACCCGCATTTTGAGATCGGTCTGCCGTAACATTGTTTCCAACGTCTTGGTAACATCCAATTTTTCCAGAATCCGGTTGAAAAGCGGAATGCGGCTGAGTTGGTCGTCGCGCAGAATAAACGGTGCTTCCGACAAATCCTTCAAATCCGGTTTGATCAACGCATCCAGACGCTTCTTAATGACGTTCTCTTCGCTGCGAATCTTGTATACCGCGTGGGCGATGACCAGCAGGATAGCCGTGACGGCCAGAAATACGGATGCGATGACGATCGGCAGCATATTATTCTTCTTCCTTGTGACAATATTCGATCTTGGGTTCAAAAATATCCGCCGGCAACTGGATGCCCGAAGCCTCCAGTGTTTCGGCAAAACGCGGGCGAATACCGGTTGTGCGAAAACCGCCGATGACCCGGCCATCTTCCCGTACACCCAATTTTTCAAATGTGAAAACATCCTGCAGCGATACGGTATCTCCTTCCATGCCGGTGACCTCGGTTACTTTTACGAGTTTACGGGTACCATCGCTGAGGCGCGCTATTTGAATGATGATGTTGATGGCGGAAGCGATCTGTTCGCGCATGGC
>JAFGSU010000321.1 GCA_016934435.1 Candidatus Zhuqueibacterota bacterium
ACTGAAGTCGACCTGCTCGTTGGCGACGCCGGCAAAGCCCGGGAAAAGTTGGGCTGGGAGGCGAAAACAAGAGTACCGGAGTTGGTGAAAATGATGGTTAAAGCGGATCTGGATCGGGTGAAGAGGAAGGGGTATTGAGTCAGTTGGCAGTTGCCAACTGAACTTGGGAGCTTTTTACAATGATGTCAAAAACCAGTAAAATCTACATCCCCGGCGATACCGGCATGGTTGGTTCGGCGCTGGTGCGATGCCTGAAGAAACAGGGCTATGAAAATCTGCTTCTCAAGCCATACCCGGAACTTGATTTACTGAATCAGGCGGCTACGGCTCGATTTTTCGAAACGGAAAAACCGGAGTATGTTTTTTTAGCCGCGGCCAAAGTCGGCGGCATCCTGGCCAATGATACCTATCGCGGCCAGTTTATCTATGAGAATCTGCAAATCGAGCTCAATGTTATTCACGCTGCCTATTTGAACGGCGTGAAGAAACTGCTTTTCCTCGGCAGCTCCTGCATCTATCCCAGACTGGCGCCGCAGCCTATTAAAGAGGAATATTTGCTCACCGGGCTTTTAGAGCCGACCAACGAGCCTTATGCCATCGCCAAGATCGCCGGCATCAAGATGTGTCAGACCTACAACGACCAGTACGGCACCCATTATATCAGCGTCATGCCGACCAACCTCTATGGCCCCAATGATAATTTTGATCTAGAGACCGCGCATGCGCTGCCGGCCCTGATCCGCCGCATCCACGAAGCCAAAATGGCGAACGAGCCTTTTGTGCAAATCTGGGGAACGGGCGCCCCCAAACGCGAGTTTCTGCACGTCGACGACCTGGCCGATGCCTGCGTCTACCTCATGAACCACTACGACGGCAGCAACATCATCAACATCGGCGTCGGTGAGGATTTGAGCATAAAGGAACTGGCCCTGTTGATCAAAAAAATCGTCGGCTATGATGGCGAGATGCGCTTCGACACTTCCAAACCCGACGGCACACCGCGGAAATTACTGGACGTAAGCCGGTTGCATGCCCTGGGCTGGGGAGCAAAGATCGGGCTGGAGGAGGGTATCCGGCGTACGTATGAGTGGTATCAAAGCCGGTAGATATCTAAATGATTTTTACGAATGAACTGGAGCTGTGAAGTTTTTAGTCTGGCTCTGAATTCTTTTATGAAAGGATAATATAAATGCCCCGTATCATTTCTATCAGCCGCTGGCGACCGGTCTATGCCCTGGCGCAGGAGATAAGCGAGTTGGCGCCGTGGGAATTCATGGAGGAAATCGATATTTTTGCTGTTCAAGATCCCGAATCCGGCAGGACCGGATATGTGAGTGTCATGGGCGCCGTCGGCGAACATTTTGCCGTTGCCATTTATCTCGATCAGCTGGGCCTCGACGGCTTTCTCCATATTCAATCGTTTATGGATAAGCCGCGCTCCATCGATGTGTTGATCGTACCGCAGTTGCAGCTTTCCTTCGAGGAAAAAACCTATCTGGAGTCTGAAGATCGGCAGATTTTAAAGGAGCTGGACATCAAACCGCGCGGCAACAACAACTGGCCGATGTTCCGCAGTTACAAGCCCGGATATGCGCCCTGGTTTATGGAAAATGATGAAATCGATTTCATGAAAGTCATGCTCGAACAGGTGGTCGCTGTCCTGCGAGATGCCGAAAAGGTGGATTCCATCCGCGATCTGCTGCGGACAGAGCGGATGCTCACGCGCGTGGGGAAAAAGGCCAAGTATGATGTGACCTGGGAAGATCAAATCCTGCCGATTCCGCCTCCGCAACAGCAGGTAGTGCAGTGTATGGTACCCGCCGAGTTAGTTGAACAGGTGGTAGCCTTGCCGCAGGTAAACAAAGAAATGTACCTCGATTTGGATATCGTCTTACGACCGGTACTTGAAAAAAATATCACCCGTCCCTATTTTCCTTTTATATTACTATTTATGGACAAAAAAAGCGAACTGATAGCGCATAATGAATTGATACCGGCTTCGCAAGGCTGGCAGACCCTTTTGGAGAAGCTGCCGATTCATATCATGCAGGGATTTGATGCGATCGGATTCCTGCCCAAAACCATACTGATGCGTTCCGAACGATTATTTAATATCATGCAGTCGTTGTCAAAAGCCATTCCCGTAAAAATCAAGATGATCGACAAAATTCCGGCTATTGAAGAATTTTTGCAGGGATTTTACGATCATGATTTAGATGATAATTAAATAACGAAAAGCTAATCCGGGTAAACATAGGATGATCTGGTTTATGGTCGGTTTGGTCATCTGCCGGCGCAAGGAACCACTGACCATGAGATAATGCATTGGAGCGTAGCGTGGATCGAATGAATACCTACATTGCCGTAATAGGTGATCTGGTGAAATCGCGTCGACTGCGCGACCGACAGGGCGTGCAGCTCAAGTTGACGGAAGCGTTGCATGAGATCAACCGCAGTCAGTATAAAAAAACCATCCGCTCGCAATTCGTCGTCACCCTGGGCGATGAATTCCAGGGCCTGGTTTCAGGCGAGTTTCCCCTGCAGACATTTCTGGATCAGTACGAATCTTTTTTCCCAAAAGGCGTGGAAACCCGGTTCGGCATCGGCTTGGGCGAGCTGTCGACGGAACTTAAAAAACAGGCCATCGGCATGGACGGCGCCTGCTTTCATCATGCCCGCAACGCCCTGGCGTCGGCGAAGAAGGAACATCATACCATCGTATTCAGCGGCTTTGAAACGGATACCGCTCTCAATGCCTTGATTCGCCTCATCCTGGAAATAAAGGGGCATTGGACTAACCGGCAAAAAGAAGTGCTCGCCCTGTATCGGCCATTACAGGATCAGGCCGGCGTGGCCAGGGCGTTGAACATTTCGCGGCAGGCGGTTCATTCGATTTTCAAGGCTTCCAGATACGAGTCCTATCAACTCGGTTGGGACGGCATTACCCAGCTACTGACTTTTTCGCGCAGCTGATCATGCTCGTCAATTGATTCTGATTGACATTTTACCTGTCAAACAGATAAGATTGACAAAACAATTTTCAATAAAAAGGAATTGACCTACAACCAAATGATAATGATGTAAATAGATTTGATTGGGTGTAAATGATATTGAAATTGTAGGGGTGTTCTATGCTTGAGCGGTTGGTAGTGGTATTGGTCACGGCTCATGTTTTATCGGATTATCTTTTTCAGGGTCCGGCGATGGTGGCGGGCAAAAAGGCGTTGCGATGGCGCTGGTATTTTTTGCACACCGGGAGCTATTTTGTCGCCGCCCTGTTGCTGGCGTTGAACTGGCGTTCGTGGTCTCTGTTATTCGCCGTTCTCATCCAGTCCGTATTGCACGGACTGGTGGATTATGTGAAGGTTCGTCTCGAATCCCGCCATCCGCATTACAAGCTGGAGTGGGATGGGATCGATCTGTTTTTGCATCTCTTCGTCATCTGGGTCACGGTGATGCTGTTGCGGCCGGTTTATACGCCCGTGGTTCTGCCGGAGTCCTGGCAGTTCCTGCAGACGCCGTTGTCTGATTTTCGAGTATACGTCTATCTGGCGGCGGTTGTTTTCCTATGTCGCGGCGGCACCTGTTTTGTGCGAGATGTTTTAGAAAAAGTCAGAAATGGCAAACCGTTTGTGCAGGAGGATAATACCGGCAGACTGATTGGAAATATCGAGCGTATTTTGATATTTTTACTGATTATTTATAACAGTCTGGCGGCTATTGGCTTTGTCCTCGCCGCCAAATCCATCGCTCGTTTCGAGGAGCTGAAGGATAAAAGATTCGCCGAGTATTATCTGATCGGTACCCTGTCGAGCGCACTGCTGGCGATGGTAGTGGGCTGGTTGGCCGTATATGTGATTCGGGTTTTGCATATTTAGGCGGTCGATGCTTAAGGAGGCCACCGTTCCGCCATTTCTGAGGGAATAATACAGCGATGTCATCGCGAGTTGGGTATGGCAGAATTTCCATTATTCACACAAGGACATAAAAAAATGAATGTCATTGCGAGCGGAGGAACGGGGCATGAAAAAGGGTAACGGCCGCCATGGAGTGAAGCAATCTCCGCTTGTCCTTAGAAGTTTGTCACGAGTTGGGTATGGCAAAACTGCCATTATTCCCGCAAGGACAAAGCAAACTGTCACTGCGAGCGCAGGCGCCGAATAATACATTCGGGATAATATGCCGTGGAGCGCGGCAGTCCCCGCAATAAGGGCAATTAACCAGTCCCTTTTTGGCGGGGATTGCTTCGCTCCAGAAGAGCTTTGATGATGAGGGATAAATCTGTTCCTTCGCTTGCAATGACATCTTTTTTTTGTAATTTCGGGACTAATGGCCTTTCTGCCGATATCAACTTGCAATATTAACTAAATTGCGATGACCGGTATGCCTTTGGCGCAGGATTATTTTAATTCCCCTATCGGAAGGCGGACATTCCTGTCCGCGCCTTGCCGAACCGCACGTCGTCAGCCTCATTCTCCGGACGGCGGCGATATGACATCGCTTGGTCACGAGGCCATTTGAGAAGCATAAATTTGACCATTCCATGTTAAGGCCACATTAAAGTTGGACTGTACATAATATATTAGATTTTTTCAACGGACTCAAACAGTCCCGTCAGGGACGGAATATTATCGGCACCGCTGTTGTGTTGAAATATATTTACAACTCTGATGCCATGCAGGAGCAAGGGGACGACGCGGAGCGTCAAGGGCGCGGTTAGCAGGTGGGCCGTGGTAACCAGATTGAAATTGTTTTAACACTCATAATAATAACAAAAAA
>JAFGSU010000322.1 GCA_016934435.1 Candidatus Zhuqueibacterota bacterium
CTTGAATTTTTATCCAGGATTCAGTGATCAGCATCATTGTCGACTTTTGTTATGTCTTTTCCAACAGTCACCCCCAAGGGAGTGAGGATGTTGCAGGCTAATTAAACGCCCGTCTGAATCTAACCGATTAAGTGAGCTGGCGGGAGAGATAGATCATAGTAGGTATAGAATATTCACCGCCGTTTACCACCGGACAGCATGTTGATTACCGCTACAAACAGGGCGGCGCCGACAATGGACCAGATGACCGGAATGGAGCGAATATAGAAAATATCGCTGATCCCCAGCTGACGGCTGAGATATCCGCCGATGAGGGCGCCGATGAAACCCAAAACGATGCTGGTAATGCAACCGCGGGAACTGTGTCCGGCTAAAGCGGCGCCGATCGAGCCGCATATAGCAGCGAGCAAGAGTAACAGCAATAATTCCAATATAGACATGCTACTTTCCTCCGTTTATTTCTTGATTGTGGCGATTGCCCGGCTTTATTAATGCGTCTTCCGACTGAAACTTGAATCATGCGATTTGTTCTCGCTTCTGTACCTTACCAGAACCTGTCAGCTTACGGTAAGGTACAGACTGGGTTCAGGAGAAAGATAGCTATATTTTTGCTTTCATGCAAGAGTCCTTTTCTCAAAACCGGTTGGAACAGGGAAATTAAAATACCGATTCGATGCCTGCAGGTTAATAAAACAATCCTGTGGAGGATACAGTACCAGTTCGCAAATAAAAAACCGAATTTGGATTAAAAAAACAGCGGTTTTGTCGATATCGGATATTGCACATCAGGGCGATCAAATCGGTTTTTTAAAGAGAAAATAGTTGTGCTTTGGGGATAAATTTTGTATATATAAATTTATGCGAATTTTTCATTGATACCTGGATTCAAAATTAACCGGTACCCAGAACGGATCAATCATCACCTGCAGGATTACCGTTTGAACCGGTGGAAACCAAATCGGTGTTGATACCTTGTAAAAAATGGCAAGCGCCTTGAACAATTAAGCCTTATGGGGAGGAGAACCGAAATGAAGCGATCGATCCTGTTCATTTTGTTTTTGGCCTTGATGGCGAAATCTTGGGCACAACCAATCCCATCCCCCAATCCCATCAAACCGGATTGGGTTGAGGTCGCGCAACGCTTGATCGATCTGGATTTCAGCGCGGCTGAGCGCGACTCGATGTGCGATGGCTTGTTCGAACAATTGCAGAGCTATCAGCAACTTCGACGGATACCTCTGCCCAACAGCGTATTTCCGGCGCTACTTTTCAATCCCATTCCGCAGGGATTTAACTGGCCGGAAGAAAAACGATTGTTACAAGTAAACGCCCATCGCCGGCCCGAACGGCCGGATAATCTGGAAGATCTGGCCTACTGTTCTCTCGGCGAACTGGCGGCTTTGCTCAAAAGCCAGAAAGTGACCTCTGAAGAACTCACCTTTATGTTTTTGCAGCGCCTGAAAAAGGTTGATCCCATGCTGCACTGCGTCATTACCCTGACCGAATCGCGCGCGCTCAACAAGGCGCGTCAGGCGGATGCGGCGATCAAGGCCGGTCGCTACAAAGGGCTCTTGCACGGCATCCCCTATGGCATAAAAGACCTGTTGAGCACCAAAGGATACAACACCACCTGGGGCAGCATGCCGTATAAAGACCAGTACATCGACGAGGACGCCACGGTGGTGCGCAAGTTGGATGAGGCCGGCGCTGTTCTGGTGGCCAAGCTCTCCATGGGAGCCCTTGCCTGGGGCGATGTGTGGTTCGGCGGCAAGACGCGCACACCCTGGGACACCAGTCGTGGTTCCAGCGGTTCCTCCGCCGGTTCCGCTGCCGCCGTTGCGGCGGGATTGGTGCCGTTCGCCATCGGCACCGAGACCTGGGGTTCGATCGTGTCGCCGGCTACCGCCTGCGGGGTGACCGGCCTGCGACCCACCTACGGCCGTGTCAGCCGTACCGGCGCCATGGCCCTGAGCTGGTCCATGGATAAAATCGGCGTCCTGTGCCGCTGCGCCGAAGATGCCGCCATCGTATTAGATGCCATCTACGGTCCGGACGGCAGCGACCCCACCGTCTACGACGTACCGTTCCACTATCAGGCTGATCTTGAGATAAATAAATTAAAAATAGGATATCTAAAATCCGATTTTAGCAGTGATTATGCCTTCAGGACCACCGATTCCCTGTCGTTAGAAATGCTCAGAAGTATGGGCGTTAGGCTGGTGCCTTTTGAGCTACCGGATGTGCCGGTGCATGCCATCTCCTTCATTCTGGAGAGCGAAGCGGCTGCTGCTTTTGACGCGTTGACGCGCAGCAACCACGATAGCCTGATGGTGCGGCAGATCAAAAACGCCTGGCCCAATGTGTTTCGCCACGCCCGATTTATCCCGGCGGTTGAATATATCAATGCCAATCGCCTGCGATACCTGCTGGTGCAGCAGATGGAGGAGAAAATGCAACAGGTGGATTTGTACGCCGCACCATCGCGATACGGCGTTAACCTGCTGCTCACCAATCTGACCGGACATCCCAGCATCACCATACCCAATGGATTCAGAAACGGTCTTCCCACCAGTATCACCTTGGTCGGTAAGTTGTTTGATGAGGGCACCATCATCGCAGTGGCGCAGCAATTACAGCAGGCAAGCGGTTTTCATTTAAAACAGCCGGAATTGACCGCGACGCAATAAGGTTCTGACGGCTGTTATGCTGAAGCAATGGACCGCAGGATATTATTATACCTGTTCGAGATGAATGAAAAAGCGACAAGGCGGGAAAATAAAATAATCTGGCAGCCCCGAAGTGTATTAATAAATGAAAAATTACTATCTTGTTTTTATATTTTTGATTATATTTATTCGTATTTTTCTCTATTCCACCCATTCAGTGTCTACACGGCTTTTTGGCAGCCCCCTGAGGAAGGCATCATTACTTAAATTTGCAAGCCAACACCGAATTGGGAGTATTCGTCGGTAAGGGGTGAACCGGGTATCATGTACCGTCATAAATAGTAATGGTTTTTTATCTAACCACCGAAAGCATTCAAAAAATTCGGCATTCAATCCTTGCTTAATTGAGAAAGGGTGGCAGTCCATGCAGATGACCAAATTTTACCGCCTGTTGTCCGGGATGTTTTTTATTGTCGTGATCATCACTGCGCCGATGTGGGCGCAGAAGAAATTATTGACCTTTGAGCAGAGTTACTACCGTGCGGAGCCGAAATTGACGGCGCCTCTGCCCGGTATTAAAAAATGGATCGATGACCGGCATTACCTGGAAGAAAAGTCTGCGGAGGAAGGCGAAGGCAAGCAATGGCTTGCGGTGGATGCCGCCAGCGGTACGGAAGAACTCTTTCTGGATCTCGATGTCCACAATGAAAACCTTCCAGAAGGATTGAATCTCACCCGGGCCGTTGAACAGACCAAAGATTACAGCGGTTTTCTATTCAATCATGAAAATGATTTATATTTTTATTCGACCACCACCAAGGTATGGAAACAGCTGACAACCACTTCGGCGGAAGAAAAGACGCCCCATTTTTCTCCCGACGGCAAAAAAGTGGCGTTTACGCGCGAGAACGATCTGTTCGTGGTGGATATTGAAACCGGCGCCGAAGGACGGTTGACGCAGGATGGATCAAAGACGGTTTATAACGGCTATTCATCCTGGGTCTACTACGAGGAGGTGTTCGGTCGACGATCCGGCTATTGTGCTTTCTGGTGGTCGCCCAACAGCGAAATGCTGGCATTTATGCGTTTTGATGACAGCCCGGTGCCGGAATTTCCCATCTACCGTGCCGATGGTGTTCATGGTGAACTGGAAATCCAACGCTATCCCAAGGCCGGAGACCCCAATCCCAAAGTGCGTCTGGGTATCGCCACTCTATCCGACGGCAGAGTGGTTTGGGTCGACACGGATCAAGACGCGGACGAATACATCGCCTGGCCTGAGTGGACGGTGGACAGCGAACAGCTATTTTTTCAATGGATGAATCGCGGCCAGGACCATCTGAAGATATATAGCGCTGATCCGCAGACGGGGAAAAAGAAACAGCTGTACGAGGAAAAAAATCCCGCCTGGGTGGAATTTTATGAAGACCTATATTTTTTCAAGGATGGCAGCGGATTTTTGATGCGCAGCAGCAAGGATGGGTACGCGCACCTGTATCATTATGATCTGCAGGGCAAACTCATCAACCGCCTCACCCGGGGAGAATGGTCGGTGAACACGATCACCCTGGTGGATGAAGAGAATCGTACGGTATATTTTCACGGCAGCAAAGACGGTTCTACGGAAAATCATCTCTACAGCGTTAACCTGAAAGGTGAAGAATTGCGTCGGCTCACCCAAACGCCCGGCTGGCATTTTTGCCGGGTATCGCCCAAAGGCAGCTATTTCATAGATACTTATAGCAATATTACTGCACCGCAGAGAATGGCGCTCTTTTCCGGTAAAGGCGAACTGGTTCGTACGCTGGGCGACAGCAAGCTGCCCGAAATGGATGAATACGCATTGGGCCGGGTGGAGCTATTCACCATTCCCTCAACCGACGGCTTTCAACTGCCGGCGGTCTGGACGCTGCCGCCGGATTTTGATCCGGCTCAAAAATATCCGGTCATCATCGCTATCTATGGCGGACCCAACAGCGCTACCGTTCGGAATTCGCAACGCCGGTTGAGCGAATATTATCTGGCGCAGCAGGGCATCATCCTGATGTCGGTCGATCATCGCGGCTCGGGTCATTTCGGTAAAAAAGGCGTGGAATGGATGCACCGTAATCTGGGCAGATGGGAGATGCATGATTACATCGAAGCGGTGAAATGGCTGCGGGGGAAATCGTTCATCGATTCCACCCGCATCGGCATAACCGGCGGCAGCTATGGCGGCTTTGTCACCTGCCTGGCTCTGACCTATGGCAGTGACTATTTTACCCACGGCATCGCAGAGTATTCGGTCACCGATTATCGGCTCTATGATAGCATCTATACCGAACGCTATATGGATACGCCGGATGAAAATCCGGAGGGGTATGCTTTCACCGCTGCAGCCGGACATGCAAAAAATCTGAAAGGCAAGTTCCTGATCATCCACGGCACGATGGATGATAATGTGCATATGCAGAATTCCCTGCAACTGATCGACGAATTACAGAATTTGAACAAGGATTTCGAAATGATGTTGTATACCAACACCCGCCACGGCGTGCGTCCACCCAAGGCGCTCCACGCCGCACGCGAAAGGGTGCAATTCTGGATGCGGCATTATTTCGGCCATGAAGATTTGAACTGATACAACGATTCGCTATGCAAAATATCATTGAAAAAAATTTTGCGCGTGAGCTCGGCTCTCTGGATCAGGTTTTTGAAGTATTGGAACAGATCAGTCGAACCTATAAACTACCGGAGGGCTCGCTGTATGCCTTCAAGCTCTGCATTGAAGAGTTGTTTGTCAATATGGTTAGATATCAGCCCGATAGCCGACATCCGGTGACATTAAAAATGATAATCGAAGAAAATAAAGTGACTATTCTGCTGGTTGATCACGATGTCGATCGATTCGATGTAAGCCGGCCGCGAGAGGTTAAGAAGGATGCTCCGCTGGAAGAACGCAAACCCGGAGGGCTGGGAATATATTTGGTTCACCAATTAATGGATCGGGTATTATACGATTATAAAGATCGGACCAGCACCGTTACTTTGATTAAAAATTTGTGAGGCCGTATGCTTACCATAGAATTTACTGATGCCGGTATCGTGCACTTGGAAGGCCGATTTGACGCTTCGCAGGAACAGAAAGCCCTGGAAGCATTTGCTCGCATCGATACCAGTGTACAGGTGGATTGCAGGGGCTTGGAATACATATCCAGTGTCGGTATTGGCGCGCTGTTGTTCACACAGAAAAGATTGAACGATATGGGCCACCGTTTAAAGCTGCTACATCTTAATCCGCACATCATGGAAATTTTTCGTCTGGCCGGATTCGATGCTATTTTTGAAATCGAATAAAAATCTAAATTTTTTTCCAACTTTTTTCTGTTAGGATTGTATGTATGAATGAAAGGAAGGATGAAGATCTGGTTCGCTCGTGTTTGATGGGCAACCAGCAGTCGTTTGCGGAATTGGTGGCGAAATATCAAAAGCCGTTGTTTAATCTGGCTGTTCGTATGACCGGCAGCCACGATGACGCTAAAGACATCACCCAGACGAGCTTTATCAAAGCTTACGAAAACCTGAGTTCATATAAACACAACTATCATTTTTTCAGCTGGCTTTATCGTATCACCATCAATGAATCGATTAATTGGCTGCGGGTGCGTAAAAGATTCAGGCCGTTGCGGGAAGAGATTTTACCCGAGGAATCCCAGGCGGATAAACGCTCCAATCAGGCCGAACTGGCGGATCTGATTCAAGAGGGATTGATACGAATCAAACTGGAATATCGGACCGTCATTATTTTGCGGCATTTTCAGGAACTCAGTTACGAAGAAATCGCTTTTATTCTGGACCTATCTGTGGATCGAGTAAAGTCACGGCTGTTTACGGCACGGAAGTTACTCAAACAGGTCTTAATAAAAATGGGCTTGAAAGATGAAAAATAAAAAAGTAAAACAATTGATTTGCTCTGTGATTGATCAAACGGCTTCGGCGGAGGAAGCCCGGGAACTGAGCGACTATATTATGCGGCATCCCGGTGCCGGTGAAATGTACGAAGAACAGAAGCAGATGAGTCAATGGTTGGATGATATACCGCAAGTAAATCCTCCCGCAGGGCTGCAGGATCAGATCATAACCGCCCTCCCCGCGCGATCAAAAATCAGCAATGTACGCACGGCCTGGTGGCAGCGAATTTTACCGGCGCCCGTTCTACTCCCAAAACATCGTTTTGCCTTTGGATTTGCCGGCGGCATCGCTGTCGGCCTTGTTTTCTTTTTTGTTTTATTGCTCACCAACGGTCCGAATACGCTGAAAAAGGAATCTCTTCTCGGTACTGCCCTGTTCTCACGTCATTTTCAAGTACAGCGAATCGATTTGCCGTCCGTCACCGGCGAAGTGGCCTGGCATTCCGAACAGCAGGGGAAGATGGTACGGTTGACTTTGAATCCCGGTCAGCCCGTCACCGCCGAATTTATTTTCGATCCGGCTGAATTTCGGGTGAGCCATTACTACCAGGAAGCGTGGAGCAGCGGCGGAGAGGTGTTGGTACAACCCGGCCGCCTTCAAATCGATTTTAACGAAGAAAATAGTTTTGTATTGATCCTGGCTGTCAAGGGCCCGGCAGAATCGGCCGTTCAATTTAACATCACGCATCAAGGCGCCCTGGTGTACGCGAGACGGCTTTATGATCCGTTGTCCGATCAGGAGTAACGATTCCGCTGGTGCTAAATATGAATATTGTTACATTCATCAACTTTTTGTTCTTTGTTGCGTATATGAGATAGAACAAGGATAAATTAAATCTTAAAAAAAATATAGTAGGAGGAGTGATCATGAAAAAGCAATCTCAAAAAAAGGTCGTGTTTGGTGGCGTGGTAATTGCGGTTGTCATAATCGTCTTTTTTGCTTTCTTTTATCCGTCGACCAAAATCGACAACTACATCGGCACACTGGCCGGTGTAAAAAAGGCCGACAAGTACGATGCCGGCCAGCTCAAGGATAAGGATGTCATACTGACCGATGCGGAAATTCAGAATTTGATTCAGAACGATCAGGTGCAGAATTTTATTAAGAACAACGCCAAAGCCCTGGATGCCATCAAGCACATAGATGCCGCCAGCATCGAAGCGGTGAAGCAGATGGACCCGGCCAGTATCGAGGCGGTGAAGCAGATGGACCCGGCCACCATCGAAGCGGTGAAGCAGATTGACGCGGTAACCATGGAGGCGATTAAGGAAATGGATCCGGCCTCTATCGAAGCGGTGAAGCAAATGGACCCGGCGACGATCGAGGCAGTGAAGAGTGTGGATGCCGCCACCATCGAAGCGGTGAAACAGGTAGACCCGGCGACGATCGAGGCGGTGAAGAGTGTGGATGCGGCGACCATCGAAGCGGTGAAGCAGATGGACCCGGCTACCATTGAGGCAGTTAAGACGGTGGATGCCGCCACCATCGAAGCGGTCAAGAGTGTGGATGCCGCCACTATCGAGGCGGTGAAGACGGTGGACGCGGCCACCATCGAAGCGGTGAAGCAGATGGACCCGGCTACCATTGAGGCGGTGAAAAGCACGGATCAGGCGACTGTTGAAGCAGCCAAAGGCGTGGATGCGGCGACCATCGAGGCGGTAAAGCAGATGGACCCGGCTACGATTGAGGCGGTGAAGAGTGTGGACGCGGCGACCATCGAAGCGGTGAAGAGTGTGGATGCGGCTACGATTGAAGCGGTGAAGAGTGTGGACGCCGCCACTATCGAAGCGGTCAAGAGCGTGGATGCGGCTACGATTGAAGCGGTGAAGAGTGTGGACGCGGCCACCATCGAGGCGGTCAAGACGGTGGATGCCGCCACCATTGAGGCGGTGAAACAGATGGACCCGGCCACGATTGAAGCGGTCAAGAGCGTGGATGCGGCTACGATTGAAGCAGTGAAGAGCGTGGATGCGGCGACCATTGAAGCGGTCAAGAGCGTGGATGCGGCCACCATCGAGGCGGTGAAACAGATGGATTCGGCGACCATCGAAGCGGTCAAGAGTGTGGATGCCGCCACCATCGAAGCCATGAAACCGATAGATAATGCCACCATCGAAGCCATGAAACATCTGGACCAGGCGACCATAGAACAGATGGTTTCGCCCGAGAGCGCCACCATCGAGGCGGCAAAGCAGAAGGATAATTAATCGTACCGATAAAATCAAATCGACACAATTGCCACACATAATTTTCCGGTGGGATAGAGATGCCATGGGCAGACCCGTGGCATCTCTATTTGTTTTTTAATGAGGAGTGCTTGCTTATGCGAATTCGGCGGTCAGCTCAATTCTGTTTCCTCGCATTTATGATCGTTACGGCTAAAGTTCTGGGTCAATTCAATTATCTCGAAACCGATCACGGCCGCATCATCTACGTCGGTAAATCCTATGAATTTGTCATCTCCCATTTAGCTCGCTGTTTTGAAAATGCCCTCGCCTTTGAGAGCCAATTATTTCAATATCAACCCACTGAAAAGACCACCGTCTATCTTCAAGATTTCAGCGATATGGGCAACGGCGGCGCCACTTCCGTACCGCATAATTACATCATGATGGGATTGGCTCCGATGAGCTACATTTTTGAGACCACGCCGGCGAACGAGCGAATGAACTGGACGATGAATCACGAGATGGTTCATATCATCACCACCGACCAGACGGTGGGCAGCGATCGATTTTTTCGTAAACTATTCATGGGAAAAGTATGGTCGTCGCAGGACAATCCGCTGAGTATCTATTATTCCTATTTAACCAATCCTCGCAAGCTGACGCCGCGCTGGTACCTGGAGGGCATCGCCGTTTTCCTCGAGACCTGGATGGCCGGCGGTCTGGGCCGCGCCCAGGGCGCCTACGACGAGATGGTCTTTCGTTCCATGGTGCGCGACAGCGCCTATTTCTACGATGTGGTCGGACTGGTAGCCGAGGGCACCACCATCGATTTTCAGGTTGGGGTCAATGCCTATCTCTATGGCACGCGTTTTATGAGTTATCTGGCCTATCAGTATGGGCCGGAGAAACTGCTGCAATGGACCAAAAGAGATGCGGGTAGCAAAAAGCATTTCATCAGTCAGTTTAAAAATGTCTACGGCCAGTCTCTGGACGATGAATGGTCCCGTTGGATCGAATGGGAGCACCGATTCCAGCAGGCCAATCTCGATTCCATCCGTTTGCATGCCACGACCCCCTATCGTCCGATCACCCGCAAGGCTCTGGGCTCGGTGTCGCGCACCTTTTATCATGAGAAGAAGAATGTGCTCTATCTCGCCGTCTCCTATCCCGGCCAGGTCGCCCACATCGCCGCCCTGCACCTGGAGAGCGGTGAAATTGAGAAAATTGCGGATGTCAAAGGTCCGGCGCTTTATTTTGTTACTTTCATGGCTTTTGATCCGGCGGCGGAAACCCTGTTTTTCAGCACCGATAATTCGCGCTGGCGCGACCTTAACAGCCTCGACCTTAGAACCGGCAAGGTGAAAAAATTAATCAAAGATGTGCGTGCCGGAGATTTCGCATTTAATCGGGTCGATAAATCACTCTGGGGCGTGCGCCATTACAATGGCATTTCCACCCTGACCCGAATTCCGCAACCGTACAAAGAATGGAACCAGATTTACTCATTTCCCTACGGCTATGATATTTTTGACCTGGATATCAATCCCGACGGCTCGATGGTTACAGCATCGCTGGTTGGCATCGACGGCAAGCAAAAATTGATCAGAATGGAGACGGCTCGGTTGTTAAAAGGGGAAAAATCCTATGATGTGCTGTTTGATTTTGAAAACAGCCTGCCGCAGAGTTTTGTCTTTTCTGCGGACGGCCGCTATCTGTACGGCTCGTCCTACTATTCGGGCGTTTCCAATATCTATCGGTATGATCTGCGCAAGAATGATATGGA
>JAFGSU010000323.1 GCA_016934435.1 Candidatus Zhuqueibacterota bacterium
AAAAAACAAATGTGGCCCGGCATGGAAGTGAAAAACATCCAATTCAGCACCATCGCCGCAAATCCGGTGACCAAAATCGTTGAAGCACGAAGTGCATTTGGCCGGGCCGTCATTGTCGATCAAACGCAATGTGAAATTCAGATCTATCCGTTTTATGAGCTGATCAATGCCAATAAAGGGAGAAATCAAAGCATCGGAATCTATTCTGCGCCGGCGGGCAAGATCAATTTGGGTGTTTCCGTTCAGAATTTCATCGAAGGGGCTTGTCCTGAATCAACCAAAGGTGGTATCTATGAAGGTGACATGAAGCGGATGATCTATGCCAGTAACGCGTTACAGACCAACTTTGTACTACCAAATGGATTCATTATTCGCGATCATGAACTTATTTGTAAACCGCAAATATTTAATGCGCTGGGATTGGATTGTGATAGCTTTATCCCGTTAAACGGTTTGTCGAAAGCATTCGTTTTTGATGCGCAACATCCCCATATTATGGACATAGAATTTGAAGATGGCCGCGTCATCCGCCCCACATCGCTCCCCAAACTGGCAATGCACGGGCCGGTTTTGGTCCAAAACGGTGAAGATGTATCGAAAAAAGTGCTCTATCGCCCGAATCCTGATAGTGAAGCGCCATACAGCCTTGATCCGGACAATCCTCATCATCAAAGCATCCTCAGACTTCCGAAAGGGGCTGTTGAGGGATGCGAAGTCAATTATCCTCCTCCGACAACCATGACTTCATTTACGGCCTTTGGCATTCATCAGGATAAGCGGATTATTTTCGTTTCCATGTTCGAAGAACTTCGTCACCAGGGAAAAGGGACAAATTCAGGTATCACGCTGTTTGAAATGGCCGATCTCCTACTGAACCACCTGGACGCACAACAGGCAATCCTTGGCGGGGGAAGTGCCGATACCCAACAATTTCTCAGAGGCGATCAACCGCAATTTATGGTCGCTCCGTTTCGCACGCGACCGTTCGGGCAAGGGGGACGGGCAGAAGTTGAGGGCGTACGGGGATTGGGGGCCATCATCGCGGTGCTTGCAAACTAAGTGTCTGTCCGGAAATACCCCCAAACTGTCATTGCTAGGAGCGGTTTGTGCGACGTCGGCTTGGCCACAAGCCGCGCAATCGCCTGGGGTACCCACAGGAGATTGCTTCTCCGTTAGCCAACGGATCGCAATGACAGGTCCCGGACAGACACTAACTAGTCCGTATCTTTTCCCAACTTACATCCTACATATGGGCAGGAGGCGATGATCCACCCGGGTCACAGATTACATCCTCAACCCGATTAATGAGAATTCAAAATCGTTTGATTCGCTACTGAAATTTCATCAAACCATTCCTTTTCCCTTGACATTTTCATCATATTAAGTTAAATTCACATAATAGCAACAACAATCTACCCGTATCGACGGAGTTTACGAGTTTTCATGCTCTTGTTACCCGCTTATCATCCTCCGTCATTTATTATCGACAAATATGATTGATTAGCACTCGAAGTCAATATTGCAACTTCGGTGAAATCGATTAAGACTGCTCGATTCAATCCGGAAAAATAATTTTAAAAAAAAGGAGACCTGGATGCTTATTAAATCAAAATACACGTTATTGGTTTCAATCCTTATTCTATTCGTTTTTTTATCGGTGGCAAATACAGCCGATTCTACTGATAAATTAAGAGACTTATCTCATAAACTCAAAGCAAATGATACGAATAAGGTACTAAAACTTATAAAGAATGGTGCAGATGTTGATGTATTGAATAAACAAAATCTTACACCACTCGCTGTAGCCGTTGATCGGAATTATATCGAGATTTCAAAGGTATTACTTGAGAACGGTGCCAATCCTAATTTTAAAACCAACGATAGTTTACCATTATTAATAATTTCCGCCCAACAGAATTGGGAAATTGTTAAATTATTAGTTCAATATGGTGCTGATGTCAATTGTACAGATGCGAGTGGTAATACCCCGCTACACAATGCAGCAATGTTTAATCAGATTGAGACTGCAAAAATCCTTAAAGAAAAAGGTGCACAAATTGACAAAAGAAATGATAAAGGAATACTTCCTTTGCATATTGCAGCTTCGCAGGGTAGTTCACAAATTATTGACATACTATTAGATCCTGGATCTGAATCAGCGATTGCTGATCACGAAAGGATTCTAGGTCAAATGAGGCACTATGGCCCTAGGAGAGATCGCTACAGTCCTGATCTTCTTACCCCTGATGGCAGTACACCATTGTGGATTGCCGCGAGTCAAGGGCATTATGAAGTTGTTGTAAACCTATTAAAACGTGGAGCAAGTATTGAAGCTCTAGAGCGACGAAGTTATGGCGGCGTAACTCCTTTATGGATTGCTTCTCAAAACGGCAAAACAAAAATAGTAAAAGAGCTAGTTGATTCTGGTGCAAATTTGGAAGCGACTCGGCCAGCGAACGGATATACTCCATTGCATACTGCTGTTGAACAAGGGCATATTGATATCGTTGAATACCTTTTGAAAAATGGTGCTAGTGTGGATAGCAAAAGCTCTGATGGAAAAACACCATTAGACATTGCTCATGAAAAGGGCTTTAATGATATTGTTGAGCTATTGCAAAAAAATCCTTGGCAAAATACTCTTTTTCGTTTAAAGCCAAAAGTTTTAACACAGGAAGACATCCGGGAGATAGTTAAAAAGCACAACTTTTTCTGCAAAAAGATTGGGTCTGTTGAGTGCGAAAGTGGAGAGGGATTTGAAAATAAGTTTTATGTATTACATAACCTGGATGTAGTTTATGATCAAGCAAGCGGTTTAATTTGGAAAAGAACATCGCGATATGATAATGGCGATTCGGGTGTGCAGTATAATTTTGCTCTGCAATATTTTCAAGAACTTAATCAAGAAAAATTTGGTGGATTTAAAAGATGGCGCATGCCTACTTTAGAAGAACTACTCTCTCTCTCCGAAAATTCCATTAATAATTCAGAGGCATATTATCATATTAATGGCCTTTTTCGTAAACCAAGTTCACTTTTTTATTCTTCTGATTATATCGGTTATAGCTCCCCCTGGAGTTTCGACTTTAAAGATGCAGCATGTAGGAGGAGCCAGGTTAGTTTTGCAGGTTCTTCAACTCCTTTTCCCCGTGCTGTCTGTTCTGGCGATGAAAACATCGCCTATGCGGAATTGTTACTAGCACAAGAAAAAAACAAGCCTTTAAGATGCGAACCAATAATATTTGAAGATCTCTCCGATATTCACGCCACAATAAAAAAACATGGTTTTTGTTCTAGATATTATAATTTCAATTTAAAAACATTTATGAATGATTTTGAAAAAATTCAAATTAATACAGAATTCTTTGTCAAAGATAACTCAACTGGATTATTATGGCAATCAAATGGTACCAAGGAGGAATTATCTGTTGAAGAAGCTAATCTGTGGATCGAGGAACTGAATAAAAATTTATATGCCGGCTTTTCGAATTGGCGCCTCCCAACTTTTGAAGAAGCAATGAGTTTAGTTGAACTTAAACAAAATCCTGATTCTTTGTATATCAATTCTCATTTTTCCAATATAGAAAGTATTTGGACTTCAGATAGATATGACAATCACTCTATGCTTAGTAATAAGCCTTCCCCGGTTTATGTTGACTTTTCATTTGGCGGTTTCCAGATGTATCCCTTTCCCAAAAAAGCAAGGGCAGTTCGTATAATTACCAAGTAATATAAATGCTAAAGTATGCTTTCGATACCCGGACTTGGGTGTTGACGATAAATCATATGGCCATACCAACAAGAATTATGCTGAATGGTCGAAAATTAAATCAAGATGCTGATTTCCCGAAAAATAACTTGTAAATATTGGAAAAATAGTTTATCTTTAAATTATACGTGGAACCAAACGCACTGCTTGCCCGAAATTTGCTATCTCACCCGAATCAGCGATACATTGATATTTTTTAGATTATTGGAAGCGGCTAATTTGTCTGTCATTGAAAATTAGCCGGTTATGGTTACAAAAAGCTGAATACTGAAACGGAGACCTGATAACTGTAATGTCAAATAGCAACCATAAAACCTTAGAAAAACTATCGTCTCACCTGTGGGAGGCTGCCAATATCCTGCGCGGCCCGGTTGATGCAGCGGACTTCAAAACCTATATCTTCCCGCTGCTGTTCTTCAAAAGAATTTCCGACGTTTACGACGAAGAGTATGCTGATGCGCTGGACGAGGCTGGCGGGGATGTGGCGTATACGCAATTCTCCGAGAACTACCGCTTCCAGATTCCGGAAGGCTGTCATTGGAAAGATGTCCGCAACAAAAGTAACAATCTCGGCCATGCCCTCCGAAAAGCAATGCGCGGAATTGAACAGGCGAATCCGGGCAAACTGACCGGCATTTTTGGGGATGCCCAGTGGACGAACAAAGAACGCCTTTCCGACGCGCTCCTCAAGGACCTAATCGAACATTTCTCGTCGCTCAACCTGGGCAATGAACAGTGCCAGGCGGACATCGTTGGTCAGGCTTACGAATATCTGATCAAGAAATTTGCTGATCTGACCAATAAAAAAGCCGGTGAATTTTATACCCCCCGTTCTGTGGTTACGTTGCTGGTCCGCATCCTTGCCCCCCAAGCCGGCGAAACCATCTATGACCCGGCCTGCGGTACCGGTGGCATGCTCCTCGAAGCCGTACACTACGTAAAAGCACATGGCGGCGACGAAAATCTGATGCTGGGCAAGCTTTATGGTCAGGAAAAGAACCTGACCACCTCTGCCATTGCCCGCATGAATCTTTTTCTGCATGGCGCCGAAGATTTCTATATTGAACGGGGCGATACTTTACGGTCACCGGCCTTTTACTCCGGTGACAGTATTTCCACTTTCGACTGCGTGATTGCCAATCCGCCCTTTTCATTGGATAAATGGGGGGAAGATATCTGGATCAATGACCCGTATGGCCGGAACTTCGCCGGACTGCCACCCGCCAAATCAGGTGACTTTGCCTGGGTTCAGCACATGATTAAATCCATGGCCCACCAAACCGGTCGCATGGCGGTGGTGTTGCCGCATGGCGTGTTGTTTCGGATGTCCAAAGAAGGGGCCATCCGGCGCAAGCTGCTGGAAATGGATATCCTCGAAGCCGTGATCGGTCTGGGGCAAAACATCTTTTATGGTACGGGTCTCGCGCCGTGTATGCTGGTCTTTCGGGACAGCAAGCCGCCATCGCACCGGCAGAAAGTCCTGTTCATCGACGCCTCGAAGGAGTTCAAAACCGGACGGGCCCAGAACGAACTATTGCCGGAACATGTGGATAACATCCAGCGCTGGTACGCCGAATATCAGGCTGTGGCCGGGATCTGCCGGGTGGTCACCCTGGATGAAATCCGGGAAAACGATTATAATCTGAACATTCCGCGTTATGTTGAACCGGTGATTGAAGAAGAAACCATCACACTGGAACAGGCGATTGCCAATCTGAAAGAATCGCTGCAAGCGGCGTATGCGGCTGAAGATCGGCTCAAAAAACTACTCGAAAAAGAAGGTTTGATAAAATGATTGACAAATCAATCCGATTAGAATCTGCACAAAAACCGCAGAAATGTCCCCATTGCGGAGCAAAAATTTTCCGGAGGCAGGAACCATGATTTCCCAATCCCAACTCGAATCCTATCTCTGGGGCGCAGCCACCTTGCTGCGGGGCTACATCGACGCCGGCGACTACAAACAGTTTATCTTTCCGCTGCTGTTCTATAAGCGTATGTGTGACGTGTTCGATGAAGAATTGACCGAAGCACTGGCGGAATCTGACGGTGATCAGGCCTATGCCATGAAACCGGAACAACACCGGTTCCAAATTCCGGCAGACGCCCACTGGAAAACCATCCGGGCGAATGTCAGGGACGTGGGCCAGGCTATCCAACATGCGTTCCGTGACATTGAACGCGCCAATCCCGATACCCTTTCCGGGGTCTTTGGCGATGCGCAGTGGACCAATAAAGAGCGTTTACCAGACCACATGCTGCGGGAACTTATCGAACATTTCAGCTCCCAGACGCTCTCCCTGGCCAATTGCCCGGAAGATGAACTCGGGGTGGGTTACGAGTTTCTGATTAAGAAATTCGCCGATGACTCCGGTCACACCGCTGCCGAGTTCTATACCAATCGGACCGTGGTTCATCTGATGACCGAAATGCTTACACCTCAACCAGGAGAGTCGATCTATGATCCCACTTGCGGTTCGGCCGGTATGCTGCTTTCGGCGGTGGCGCATTTGAAACGCCAGGATAAGGAATGGCGAAACCTGTGGCTCTACGGGCAGGAACGCAATCTGCTGACCTCGGCCATTGGCCGGATGAACCTGTTCCTGCACGGCATTGTCGACTTCCAAATCATCCGGGGCGATACCCTGGCCCATCCGGCTTTTGTTGCCGGCGACCAACTGATGCAGTTTGATGTGGTCCTGGCCAATCCGCCCTACTCGATTAAGCAGTGGAATCGCCAGGCCTGGACGGTTGATCCCTGGGGACGGAACATTTACGGCACGCCGCCGCAGGGCCGGGCCGACTATGCCTTTCTGCAGCACATTATCCGGAGCCTGAAGCCCAAGACCGGCCGCTGCGCTATTCTGTTTCCGCATGGCGTTCTCTTCCGCAATGAGGAGTTGGCGATGCGCGAAAAGCTGATCGCCCATGATGTGGTGGAGTGCGTGCTCGGACTCGGCCCCAATCTCTTTTACAACTCGCCCATGGAAGCCTGCGTGGTTATTTGCCGGATGAACAAGCCCCGGGAGCGCCGGAACAAGCTCCTTTTCATTAACGCGGTGAATGAAGTGACCCGCGAGCGGGCGCAGAGTTTCCTTAATGAGGAACATATTCAACGGATTGTGGCCGCTTATCGGGCTTTCGGGGAGGAGGAAGGCTTTGCCCGGGTAGTGAACAATGACGAGATCCGGGAGAAAGACTCCAGCCTGAACTTGCCGCTCTATGTAAATGTCATTCGGACAGATCGTTCTCATGGGAACGGAAGAATAGAAGATATCGGTCTTTCAGAAGCAATAGCAAGGTGGCAGGACAGTTCGAAGGTTTTACAAAATTCGATGAAAAGTCTTTTTGAAATTTTTGAAGATGCTTAGGTGATTGGAGGTACAAATTGAATTTTCAGTCTCTAAAACCTGGTTGGCAGATATTTAAATTTGGTGATTTTGTTGAAAACATCAGAGAACAAGGCCAACCAACAGAAGATGACAGTCGAAGCTATATCGGTTTAGAAAACCTTGATTCAGGCTCGTTACATGTAAAGCGTTGGGGATCTGATGCTGATCTGAAAGGTCAAAAGCTACGGATGAGAAAAGGCGATTTACTATTTGCCAAGCGAAATGCCTACCTTCGCCGTGTGGCTATTGCACCACATGATGGTTTCTTTTCAGCCCACGGGATGGTTTTACGGCCAAAAGGAAAATATATTCTGCCAGAATTTTTACCATTCTTTTTACAGTCGGATATGTTTATGGAGCGGGCCATTGAAATATCAGTCGGATCACTCTCTCCGACAATTAACTGGAAGACGCTGCGAGTACAGGAATTCCCGCTGCCGCCGCTGGACGAACAGAAGCGTATTGCGGAGATTTTGTGGGCGGCGGATGAAGTAGTAGAAAGCTTTTATAATTCTTTACAGCAGTTGCGAAGTATACAGGAAACATACCTTAAAGAACAGACATCAAATGGTTCAGCAAAAAAATGGA
>JAFGSU010000324.1 GCA_016934435.1 Candidatus Zhuqueibacterota bacterium
AATCGAAATCGGCCCAGGCGGCATGGCGGCCCATGCCGTCGTCGTCGACGCCGCGCGCCGGAGCGACTTGCTGGAATGCGTATCCCGCCGCTTCGCCCATATTCTCGTACAGCCGGTTTGCCTCATTGTCGTTTACGACGTAGAGGTCGAGAAAACCGTCGTTGTTATAGTCGGCCCAGGCGGCGCAGCGGGCGACGCCATCCGGCTGCAATCCCACCCGGGTGGAAACATCCTCGAATATGAAATCATGAGCCGGGCCGGTGTTTCGGTACAATTTACCCGGTCTTGCTCCGTTGCTCACAAATAAATCCACGTAACCGTCGTTGTCGTAATCGCCCCAGGCGGCATGGCGGCTGGAGCTTTCGTCGTCCAGATGCAGTTGCGCGGCGACCTGCTGGTATGTGTAATCGGCAGCTGCGCCCATGTTTCGATAAAGCCGGTTCGCTCCGATCTCGATGGCGACGTAGATATCGATATCGCCGTCCCGGTCAAAATCGCAGGGAGCGATGGTCGATCCTTCTGTAAAAATATCCGTTAATCCGAATGCTGCGGTCTGGTCGATGAATAGCGGTTGGGAGAGTGTGTTTACAAAAAGGACCGGTACCATGATGAAAACATTTGATAAAATATTTTTCATCATCGCAAGCGCCTCCTTTTTTCTACCAATTCGGTGCCTGCAGGTTAATCAGATAATTTTGTGGGTGGCATAGCTTCAGTTCGCGGATTAACACCGAATCTGGATTTTATTAATATAATTGACAAACGTCTGCAAACCTGTTGTATACCCGGTCGGGTTCATGCATTCCGTATTCAGCCCGGGCCGGCTGAAGGGATCATATCCTGCCGATGATACATAACATAGCTTGCGATTATGAGTAAATAAAGCGAATATATCAAAAAGAAGACCGACATGGGGCGGAGCAAATTATTACCCGTGCTCCAGATTAAAAAATGAAATATCCTGAAGGCGGTGACCAGAAAACCTGCGAATGATACCGAGACCAGCAGCTTCAGTTTTGAAGGGATTTCTGTTCTTTCTATCCAGATGATGAATGCAGGGAACAGGCCGAACAAACCGACTACCTTGTATTCGTAGGACAGGGAGCCGAAGCATATTGCCTGAACAGCCATCACCGATGATAAAAGAGATAATGACGCTTGCCCCGACGATCACGAAAAAAATATTTATGATTTTTCGGTTTGACATTTGCATGGAGTGGATCCAGGCCTTTGCTTGTGCAATATATTAATACTAAATAATATTTGAGCAAAAAGCAATAAAAATTGATGGGTCGGAATTTGTCGTGATCGCTCCTCCTCCGTTTATCCGGTAGCCTGTCTGACTGCTCTTTGGTGGAGAGGAGGAAAGTATGAGAAGGCTATGCTGTTAGGCGACAATGGTTGCCTCATTTTTATTTATTCCGAGCCGGGTCGGTCTTAAATACAGCAGTAGTGGCAATAGGGCTTGAGGATGGTCTCGAGAGGAATTTGCCGTCATTACACAAGGATTCTTTCAGAATGACAGGAAGAGCGTTGTAACGTCGGCAGGTTTATATTGTCATTTTCTCCCCTCGATCCGCACAGCTACTTGATGGCGTCCTGCGCGATTCAATACCTGTGGTTCCGCCCGCGTTCGGGGCCATGAAATTTCAACCAATGCATATCCATGATTCCTTCCCCCTTGGCAAAAAACTGTGTCCACAGCGAGTGAACGCCCGAAACCGGTTCTATTCTGTTAGACTGCATATCCCAGATACGTATCTTTGACGAACAAATACCATCTATCTTCAAATTCCTTGATCGAAAGACCGAGTATACCGGCGATATCTCCGTTGGTTTTAATCAAATCGATCAACGCTCCTCTGCCCCAGGTCCTGACGATGCATTCGCCTATGGTGTATCCCACGCTATAAATTTTGTGATCGCTGCTGTTGTATTCCCGGTTGAGCTCAACCAGCGTCGGATAGTCGCCGGCCACCATATAGGGCAGCGTTGCCGGGTGGACAAAATCACCGGCTTCGTAAAGCGCTACCGCCTCCCACAGCCAGCGCGGATTATTCGGAATTCTGATGTTGACCTGCATGGTAACAAGGTGGGCAAATTCATGGACCGCCGTTTGCGGCACATCGCCGGCGTACAACAGACAAAGAGCCGAGGCGGTTATATACCCTGTGGCGCCGGGGCATTTGACACCGATATTTTTTTCCATGGCCTCGAGAAAATTGATGTTATTGGCCCAAATTTCTACGGTTACCATCGGCATTTCTTCTACCTGAAGATCCGCCAGAATGCGCTGGTAGTTGGATTCGAGTTTGTTCAGAATATCAGTCGTAATGGAAGGGGACAGGTCGTCATGCAGCACACATTCAAAATGTTCGCTCTTGCCGTTTCCGTTTGCCGGTTTTTGCGGCGTTTTATCGGAGCAATGGATCAATAGACTCAAACATAGGAGTAGAGGAAGAAGGAATCTGCTTTTCATGAATGATTCTCCTGCAATTTGACGTTTTTCAGTCTTAAAGAATTGCTCACAACCGATATCGAGCTCAGGGACATAGCCAGAGCTGCGAACATCGGATTGAGAAGACCGAGCGCAGCCAGCGGAATGCCCATCACATTATAGAGAAAAGCCCAGATCAGGTTTTGTTTGATAGTACGCAGGGTGCGTCTGGAAAGGTACATGGCTCCGGCGACGCCCGCGAGGTCGCCGCGCATCAGCGTGATGTCGGCAGACTCGATGGCTACATCCGTGCCGGAACCGATGGCCATGCCGATGTCCGCCTGGGTTAGTGCCGGCGCATCGTTGATGCCGTCGCCCACCATGATGACGGTGTGACCCTGCTGTTGCTGTTCCTGTACCGTACGCGCCTTATCCGCCGGCAGCACCTCTGCCATAAATTCATCGACACCGGCCTGTGCGGCGATGGCGGCCGCGGTGGCGTTATGATCGCCGGTGAGCATCATAACGCGCAATCCCATGGATTTCAGACGGGCGATGGCTTTGGCAGCATCGGCTTTTATCGGATCGGCCACGGCGGCAATGGCGCGGACGGATTCATCCACGGCGATGTACAGAATACTCTTTCCGGCGGAACGCAGCGGCTCGACGGTTTCGTGCCAATGGGCCACGGCTAATCCCCGTTCCTGCATAAACGATTCATTGCCGATGAGGATATTATGATCTTCAACCTGTCCGCTCACGCCTGAACCGGTTTGACTCTTAAAGGACGATACTTCCAGCAAATTCAAGCCGCGACCCGTACCGTAAGCAATCAGGGCTTTTGCCAGCGGATGTTCGGAACGGCTTTCCAGAGAAGCGGCCCATTGAATGAGTTTATCTTTATCCGTATGGTCGGCGATAAAATCGGTGACAGCCGGTTTGCCCGTTGTAAGCGTGCCGGTCTTGTCCAGGATGATCGTATCCGCTTTGTGCGCCTGTTCCAGCGTCTCACCGGTTTTAATGAGGATACCGTTCTGAGCGCCAACCCCGGTGCCGACGATGACGGCCGTCGGGGTGGCCAGTCCAAGTGCGCATGGACAGGCGATGATGAGCACGGCGATAAAATTTACCAGTGCGCGGTTGAATGCCATATCCGGAGCGAAGAGCAGCCATAAAATAAAAGTGATACAGGCCACGATCACGACGGCGGGCACGAATATCGCAGCAATTCTATCGGCCAGC
>JAFGSU010000030.1 GCA_016934435.1 Candidatus Zhuqueibacterota bacterium
AATAGAGAATCCAATCGGGATGGGTTACGCTCACATGCTGACTGGAGGCAGTGTAGGCGCCAACGGTCTTGACCGCCCGATAGGGATTGAACCAGGCGTGCAGTTCCATGCCGCGTTTGTGCGCCTCTTCGATGGCAAACGCGAGCGGATCGTAAAAAGGCGATGGCGCAAAACCCTGCAAACCGGTCAGCCAGTAAGACCATGGCTCATACGCCGAAGCATACAGGGCATCGCATTCGGTTCTCACCTGAAAGAGGATGGCATTGATGCCGGCTTCCTTCATCGAATCCAGCAGGTTGATCAGCTGTTGTTTCTGGTTCTGGGTACTCGCACTGCGCGACGACGGCCAGTCCAGATTGGCAACCGTTGCCACCCAGACAGCCCTGAATTCTCGCTTGGGTGGTTCACTCGCGGCAAAAGCATGGATCGTTGTTAAAATGATGGCAACCAGTAGCAACTTTTTTACCATGCACACTCCATTCTGTGTTTGTGTGTAACTGTTCCGTTCCAGTCTGTAGCCATTTTAAGCCCGTTTTTAGCCTTTTCTGCGGCTCCATGGCTAGGTGTGCAAATCCGATGCCATGCCTTGATACTGTACGAAAGCTAACTATCAATCCCGGGTTTTCTGCATGTATTTTGTTATATACAGACAACCGGCGTTACCGCAAAAAACGCGGTAACATCCGGCGTCTTGATTTTCACCCACGCTCTCTACTTGATCACCATCAGCCGCTTGATCCTGTCCTGATCGGCATAGTGCAATCGGTAAAAATAAACGCCCGAACTAAGACGGCTCGCATCCAGATCCACTCGATGATGGCCGGCTGTTTTAGGTTCATCCAAAAGCACCATCACCTCTCTGCCGAGCAGATCGTACAGGGTGAGCTTTACAGGGCCGGGCGCCGGCAGATCGAACGCAATGGTTGTCCTGGGATTGAATGGATTGGGGTAGTTCTGATATAAAACAAAATGTTGCGGCCTTATCGTTTCCTCCTCTTCGACTTTGACCGGATAGGGCGATTTTTTCACCACCTGAATATCATCAAAAAACAGCGTGCCGGTTGTGGCGGCTCCGGGCGTATGAGTCAATTGAATACTGTCGAAATTGAGCGAACTGCTGTTGAACACGCCGTCCCCCAGACCAGCCCAGGAACCGGCCGCAGCCGGATCACTCAGCTTCCACTCCAGTAACCGCCAGCCGAGCCAATCAATTACCCACCATTGGGACACTTCGTGCTGACTGCCATCATCCAGACAAAATCGAATCTGGTTATTGCTGCCGTCGCCGAAAACATAGCACTGCAGCGTGTAGGTGGAATCAAACCTCACTTTTGGATAGGAGGCGGCAAAATCAAAATACTCCCGCAATAAAAAACTGCTCGCACTTTCGTCCCACTCATATTGCAGCGCCGCAGAAGTGCGCTGCTGCGGAATGACGTTTGGCATCCAATTGTCGCGCGACTTTGTAAACGTGGTGTTCGGTCCGATGGTGCCGGTGGTCGAGCCGCTGTATTCAGGGTCCTTCCAGTAGGTGGTTCCATAGAATCGCTCTATATATTCAACCTGCGCATTGCGGGTCGAAGCGGTGGCAAATGGCAGCGTGAACGGTTCTGCAATGATGTTCCCAGACGTATCCTTCACCGTGCCGCCCAGCCAGAGCTGATAGTCACTGTTAATGTCAAGCGGTTGTTTGGGCTGGATGCTCAGCACCGATTGAACGCCCCCATTGTACAGCATATGTACCGCTTCGATGAGCGTGTCTCCCTTCATGAGTTTGTAGGTGCTGTCGGCAACCGTAGCCGGATCAATGAGCTCATCGAAAACCAACCCGATAATATCTTCCACCATAAATGGAGGCGCCACCGATTCCTGCGGATGACTGGCGACGATTTTAGGTCCGAATATATCTTTTTCCTGAGTATAAAAACTAAAGGTAAAATCATCTCCTGCCATGCCGTCGCCGTTGCCGTCCAATGCCGTGCCATTGATGTCCTTAGCTGTAGCAGACATGGTCACCGTATAGGCGGTCGCATAATTCAATGGTTGCATCAATTCAATCTCCACGGCTTTATTGTCGTCCGACCATTTGTATGTTTTTACCGTTATATCCGGAGTGGCGGAAAATGCCTCAGTTACAGAAGCGATATCCATACTCTTGGAAAATTGTATGGCGCCTTTGACGTTAACCGCTACCGTATCGCCTTCCGCCGGATACGTGGATATGATAGTCGGCGCTACGGAGATGATGACATCGGACGAATCCACATTTGACACCGCCGATTCGTTCCAGTAGCGGTCGAAACAGGTGGCAAAATAGTAATATTTCCCCATGTGATTTTGCAGTCCGTCAAACGTTTCCAGGTACGTGTAGGCGTCATTGCCGAAATGGATATCAATGATCTCATCCGCATCCGGCTCCGCGGTGGCGTTTTGGGAACGATAAATGGCAAACCGGCCGCTGGTAGTAAAACCAACATCTGGCGCCACCACTATTTGATAGTGAAAAGAATCGATTTTTGTCACTTCAAGGGTCGGCGCCAGCGGGGTATCGTCGAGTAAAAACTTGGCGGCGCGTATTTTCGATTTCCGGGGATAGAGTTCCGCCTGGGCCAGATCAAAATAGCGATACGTATCCCAGTCGCCATAGCTGAAAAATTGATGGCCATCAACCCAGGATACATCGCGGCCGGCCTGCACCATGGGCTTGGGGTCCATCCATCTGGGATTGGAGCCTAAATCGGTGGCGCTCGGTCCGCAGCTGTACAGCCTGCCGGCATCGATACCCGGCTGAATGTATTTGCCCCAGCAGGTGGAAGAGGTGTTATCGCCAGAAACCCCGATCAGCATGTCACGAAAACCGTAATAACTGAACCAGTGATAGTGCATTGGCGTCAGTTGATCCACGTACCCGGCATTGAACCACAGGGCTGCATCCTGGTACACCGTGCCGTATCCCTGCCAGCCGCCCCAGTTATAATTGCCCAGGGCCGCGGCCGACAACCGCACCCACGGCTTGCACGCCTGGATGGAGTCGTGCAGGGTTTTGACGAATTCGGTGACCGACCATCGCCACCATTCTTCCCAGGAAGCGAATCCCGTCGGAACGCCGGCGCTGTAGGGGTGCTCGACGTCGTACAAATAGCGCGAGGCCTGGTTTGCCTGCAGATCCTGCAGCTGTTCGGGCGTGATCATGCCGTCCAATAGTCTCGGCGCGGCTTCACTTTCCGATTCTTTTGCCAGCGCGGCGCCGGAGTATTCATTCCAGCGCACATAGTCCAGATGCAGGCCGTCGATATCGTAGTTGCGCACGATTTCCATGGCCACCTGAATAGTATAGGCGCGCACCGCCTCCAGCCCCGGAGATACACAGATGTAGGACTGCATGGCATCACCGCTGCTATTGCGGCAAATCCACTCGGGATGTTCGTCCGCCGGAGTGCCACCCGCTATGCTGGATGTTTGAAATACGTTGAACCAGGCGTGCAGTTCCATGCCGCGGTTGTGCGCTTCTTGGACGGCATAGGCCAGATGATCATAACCCGGGTCTTTGGATCCGGCATAGGAACCCCAGGGCTCAAAGGAGGAACGATAATAGGCGGTGCCGCCCTGGCGCGCCTGCCACAGCAGGGCGTTCATATTCGCGCCCTGATGCTGATCCATGATTTTGCGCACGTGCGCCTGATTGGCCGCGACGCTCGCGGATCCGCTGATGTGATCCCAGGTGATTACCCAGGTGGCTCTGAATTCCTCATTGTTACCGGCAAAGACAAATCCGGCGATTAAAAGTATAATACTAACATATTTCTTCATGTCCTCACCTATCATAATGTGATGCATTTGCCATCCATGGCTATTAGTGTTTATTAATACTATCTTGCCAGGTAAAATGCTTGAAAAATAACTCTCTAACTGCGCACATCTGCGTTCTCTGTAAAACACCTCTTTTCTGGATGTTAAATAATGCAGGTCGAAATTGCAGCAGGAGCTGGCATTGCGGATAAAAGAATGCGGTTTCCCGAGGCTGTCCAAAAAGTAACAAATATGATGTTTCGTGGTGGTCACCTCCCAGGTGGGCTCCACATATGTGTTAAAAAAATATGATATTACCCTCACCCTGTCCCTCTCCCGCAAGCGGGCGAGGGAACTGGATTTTTGAGATTTTTTGGACTTTTGGGACACCCTCCATTATATTTGATTTCATAAAGAGTGAAACTTCATATCAAATTCGATTCCGAAAGATTAACCGCATAGAGAATCAAAAAATTACTTTTCTAGGCCCCCTTGCGAAACCTCATCAAAGTATCAGTTCCACACCAAAGTTATCGAATAATGACGAACTTGCGATACGCCGAATCACCTTTCTTATACAACACCCGCTCGGTTTCCTCGTCCACCTGGTCCTGCGTCACTTCAAAATGGGCGATATAGATGCCGCTCACTACCACCTGCCTCGACGAAGTGACGCTGTTCCAGGCCTCATCGCCGCTGCCGTTTTCGTGCTCGATGGTCTGCACCAGATCGCCGCGCTCGGAATAGATACGGATGATGCAGTGACCGGGTATATTGAGAAACATAATCTTGTCCGGCTCGCCGATATACTGCAAATCCCTTGCCTTGATGTTATAGGGATTGGGCACCACGCGGATGGAATCCAGACTGCTGCCGGCGGCCCGGCGCAAATAAGCCGGTTCCGTCGTCTGGGTGTAAAACCGGCTGCTCATCAGCTGGCCGGTGGGATTGCTTTCGCCGCTTGTATTGTTACTGCCGTCGTTATAGGCTACGACATAGTAATAGTAGGACTGGCCTCTTGTCGCATCGGTATCATCAAAAGAGTAGATACCGGGACCACCGTCATATATTTCCTCATAAGTGGTATCGGTCTTGCCCACAGCGCGAAAGACTTTATAACCGGCAAAGCCCGCTTCATTTTCCGATAAACTGGGAATCCAGCTGATATTAATGCGATCGCCGCCGGAATTGACATACACGCTGGGCGGCGGTAGAGGCGGTTGCGGAATCTGATAGCCGGCATCGAAAGCACGTTTGGCGCGGCCAAACATCATTATGATGGAATCCTTGCCGGTGTAAACCCAGGTATTTTTGTAAACATTCTTATCCGTGGTCGTGCTGCCGTCCGGAAGGGTAAAAGGACCTTTGTCGGCAGGGTCCAGATGAGCTTTTAACCAGCGTTTGCCGATTTCTTCGCAGGTTACATGATCGAGACCGTTGACCGCCTCCGCTTCGACGATGGTGATGCTCTCGCCGATTTCCAAATCCCAGGGACCGTAGCATATCCAGACGTTGGTGCCGCCGCCGTCCTGGTGCACCGTGGATGGATCCGGTTTGGTGGCCATGTATTTTTCATCGAACCGTTCATTGCCGCCCAAGCCCCGGTAAGGAGAGCCGCTGATAAATTGATAAGCGAGGGTCATGTTGGGGATGCTGGACTGACTCTGGTCAGTGATGCCGGGATAAGTATCGCCGGCATGCCAGCCCAGTACAAGCGGCTGTTCCACATCGTCGCTTTTATCCGTTGCGCTCTTGTCGACGTGCAACACCGCCACACCGGCGTGCTGCGGCGCGCGTAACCTGCCTGTACCTTGCACCCAGGGCCCGCCGACATTGTCAAATGCATTTTCGTTTTTCTGGCCCGCCCATTCAAAACCACAGCGAATCCAGTCGACAATGGGATCGGCTTCGGTGATTCTTTCACCGGCATGCTGGGCGTACGTCTCCCCTCGTTTGGTGACCCAGCTGAATTTACCCCAGGACTGCTCGCCGCCGATGGCGTAGGATCCCTCCCGGCAGACGCTATAGCGAATGCCGAATCCGATGCGCACGCCCTTTAACGGCTGGTCCAGTTCTATATCATCGTCATAATTGGTATTACCAGTGTTGGTATAGGTGTATTCGCGAATCATATAGCTGCTGTGGTATTGCTGGCTAAAGGCCATGATGCGTCGTGTGATGGTCAGTCCCATAGATGTATTTACCACGTTCTCGACGATGCGATCAGGAATGATGGTCTCATCGATCTTATCCACATCTTCGGCATAGGGCGCCGTGATATCTGTGCCGTCGACAAATACAGTCGGCGTCTGAAATTTGGCCGTCTGTTCCAATTTTACCGGATAGAGCGCTGCATCGCAGTTATCGGCATAAAACGAAATAGCATAGGTTTCATAATAGCTGCCGAATGGATTGGTAAAATCCTGACATCCGATCCACATTCTTTGAATGACTGAATTGTCCGTCTCTTTGTATTCGGATGGCCATCGGAGGCCTTCGTAATAGGTATTATTCCAGGCGCGTTCGGACCCATAAGCGGAAACATGGTTCTGGAGCGAACCGATTCGTATATAGCGTTTGTCCGTGCTCTGAATCTGACCATAACCGTTCAAGACGCCGGCCAAGATAATGCAAATCGACAAACTGCAGGCGATGAGGATTTTAGAGGACTGTTTCATTTCTGCTCCTACCAAGAAAATGGCTCTAAAAATTAACTTTAATGCCGAAAATGACATCGCGCGGATTCAAGAAGCGAAAGGCTTCGATATTGGGATTGTCGATGTACGATTTACTCTTCTTTCGCTCTTTATTACGCGCTGAAATCTGCGGATCGTTATCGGGATTGGCCTCCAGCGGATTGTAGGCAACATGATCGGGACGCAGGTCGCCCACCCGATCATTACCGTGCTGATCACCTTCCTCCCAGTCGAAACAGAGCGACTCGAGATAATAGGTGTAATCGTAGGTATCGGAAAATCCGGCGCTGCTTAAATGTTTTGTATTGAGGACGTTGGAAATATCCAGATATACTTGCACCTGCACTCGATCGATACGGACAAGTTTCGAGATGCGCAAATCCAAGTTGTACCAATCTTTCCAGCGAATATTATCGACCACACCGGGGATGCTGTTGGGATTATAGGTTTCATAAGAGCCCGCACGCCAATCGGCGAGAATATTGATGTTCCAGGCGCCGGCCGGATGAACCCCATAAAGCGTGGGTCCAAAAGATTCCGGCGTGTGCAAATCCAGATTCAACCGGGCATAGGGGATCGGATGCGGTTTGGATTGATAGGGATTCAGGCGCAAATAATCCCGCTGCTTGTTGATATCCTGGAAATAGCGTTGCAGGCCGAAATATCCCGACGTCGATACATCATAGGTGTAATTGACAAAACCGGTAATCCAATCACCGACGGTTTTGCTCAGGGTGACTTCAAAACCACGGATATCGGCGTAATTGTTGTTCTCCGCCTTGTAGTATTTTACTGTGCCGTTGATATTTTCATAATAGATCCAGCCCGGCTGATCGCTGACGTCTTTGTAATAGGCCGCGACGTTCAACAACATCAGGTTTAACAGGTTCTGCGAATACCCTAACTCATAGGCCACGGTTTTTTCCATAGTCATGTTGGGATTGCCAAGATAGGTAACCAGACCGTTGGATTCGCGCTGCAAGCGGAAGCGATAGGATGAATAGGGCTCCGAGCGAAAATGACCATAATTGAAATAAAGTTTGGAATTAGCGGTGATGGGGTGCGAAACACCCAGACGCGGGCTGACGTACAACTCCGCATCCGCCGTCTGCTTTGTAACCGCGGATTCGATGGTCTTGCCGTACCCAGCGCCGAGGTTCTGATCATAGTTGCTCATTACCAGATATGTGCCGTTGGGATCGGAATAATCCAAACGCACACCTAAATTGCCGATAAAACCCTGAAACTCGACCTTGTCCTGCACGTACAAACCGATGCGGTACGGAAAAACATTATACTTCATCTCCCTCGTCCAGGTGGACATGGAAGGACTGTAGGTGGAAGAATTGATGCGATAGTCGTTATAACTCACATGCAGGCCGACTTTGACCTGATTGCGCGCATTGACCTGACTGGTGAGATCGAATCGGAACGAAGTAGTGCTGTTGACGCTCCTGTCGCGGCCCAGATTCATCCACCCTCCCATGCTGAGGCCATCGATGCCGTTGACGCCGTAACCGTAATAACCGTAGGGAGCTTCATCGACAAAATAGCCGGGAATGGGCTGGTATACCCTCGAAGTATCGCGATCATCCATTTGATAGGTCTTGTAGCGATTGATATTTTTCTGCAGACTGATCTCGTAAAACGTTTTCGGCGACAGCATGTGGGTGAATTGAACACCGAAAATATTGCGATAGATATCGCTGGGACTGAAATAGCCCGGCATATAGAGGATGGAAGTGGCGCGACTGGCGCCGCGCAGATAACGGGC
>JAFGSU010000325.1 GCA_016934435.1 Candidatus Zhuqueibacterota bacterium
CGTGGGTCGACAACGCGGCGCGGTCGCCGGAAAATGTGTAGAGTTCAACATCGCCGCCGGAGGTATGGGCTTGAACGGGGCCTTCCATTTCCGTCATGGTGATGCAGCCGCCGGATGTATGCAGGGTAATGCGGCTGGTGGCATGCGTGACCTCGATATCGCCGCCGGAAGTCTTGATGTCGCATTCACCCAGCATTTCGCCGAGCATGACGTCTCCGCCGGAGGTGTGTGCACGCAGTTGGCCGGAAATATGGCTAAAATCAAGGTCACCGCCGGATGTTTTTATCTGCGTCACACCGGTGATATTTTTCAGGGCGACATCCCCACCAGCTGTGCGCGCTTCAAGATTGCCCTGGATATCCTGGATTTCTAGATCGCCGCCCACGGTACTCAGGTCGAGATTGAACTTTTCCGGCACAAAGATGGAAAATGCCCGCTCTCTTGTATGATCGAGACTTTCGCCCTCCACGCTGATGGTATTGCCCTGCTGGCTGTAGGCCCGCTCGATGCGCTTCAGGACTTCTTCCGCTTCATTCCTGGTATACACCCGCAAGGTCAATTCTTCATTTATTTCCACTTTCGCCTTGCTCCACGATGCCACCGTAATGTCGCCGTTCACACCTCGAATATCAAGATTACCGCCCTGGGTTACCTGGTACGATTTCGTCACGGTTATGCGGAATTTTCCGCTGCTGCCGCTGATTTCCTGACCGATGACCAGGGAAGCTAAGGCCGGCAGCAACGCCAGCACAAGGATCGGATTTATTTTTTTCATTGTTTTATTCCTCACGACTTATTTCTCCTACTTTATTGTTTTCGATTCTATTCAATAGTTCCCCCGCTTTGTAGCGAATATAAGAGCTGGTATCCTTCTGGGCAGCCAGAAGATAGCTTTTCATTTCCTCTGTTGGCGCCTGTCTGCCGGTCAGCGTCTCAAAAGCCTGAATGCGCACAGCGGTTACCTCATCATAAAGAAGGATTCGAACGAGCATCTTCTTCACCGTCTCACTGAGCGGCACCGATTTTAATACCCGCAACGCCATCAAACGCACGCCGACATTTTGTTCTTCATGCAGCAGGTATTCGATGGCCTGTAAAAATTCCGGATCGAGATGGCGATTCTGTTCCGCAATAGCGCCCAATGTTTTTACCGCCTGCATTCGGATGTTTGGACTCGTTTCTTCGGTTATAGCACGGCGCAACACCTCGCGCACGATTGGATTTTGTGAGTTACCCCGATAGGAAATATCGTTAACGGTATTGTATTTGATTTCGACCTGCCCGCTTGCAGGATTGAATTTTACTCTGTCGATCCCCACCAGATAGGGCACGATATCACTTTGCAGGGTTTGCACCTGTTGCTCGCCGGTAAGCAGAGTCTGCAATATGGAATTTTTTTTACCGCCGTCGAATACATTAAATCGGCCCAATAAAAAGCCGAATGCGACCAGGATAATGGTGGCGGTGATGTATTGCAACGGCAGGATGAACGATCTTGTGGTGAACAACGAACCAAAAGTCGTTCGATGGGTTTTCTGTACTTTTAATTTCAGGGATACAACATTCCGCAAAGTGCGCAGAGTCGCTTCATCCGGTTCGAAGGTCGCCATGGCGTTGTATTCACTTAATATACAGGTCAGATTTTCCTTTTCCTGTTGGCATTGCGGGCATGTGGCCAGATGCTGTTCGAGATCGGTCTTTTTTGCCTCGTCCAGTTCATCGATGATATAAAAATAAACCTGCTGTGTATAGTTGCATTTTTTCATGATAGATCCTTCTTTATGGAAAGTACGGCTGCAGTTGCCTTTTTAATTTTTGCACGGCTCTGAAAATGTGATTTTTTACCGTACCTTCGGCACACCGTTCAATCTCGGCTATTTCTTTTATGCTGTAACCGTAGATGTGTTTGAGCGTGAATGCCGTTCGCTGTTTTAGAGGCATGTTTTGTAATACCCCTTGTATCTGCTGCCACAATTCCAGTTTCTGTACCTGTTCATCCGGGGCGGTTTCATCGCTAATCAGAGATTCAGCGGGCGATCCTCTGCCTTCTCCTTCATCGTCCAGTGAAAGCCACTGACGTATTCTGCGCTGTCGGATGCGGTTTCTGCATAAATTGATCGTGATACGCGTCAAATAGGTGTTGTAGCTGCTTTCAAAACGAAAATACTTGATGTGATCAAAAGATTTGAGAAACACCTCCTGATACACGTCCTGCGCATCCTGGTGATTCTGCAGCAACAGCAGGGCTAACTTGAGGATTCCCCTGTCGTGCTCTCGCATCAATTTTTCAAAAGCTGCCACATCGCCTCTCTGTGCCGCCTGTATCAGGTCGATTTCTGAAGGGTCCATTTTTCACCTTTATCCTGACTCAAAATAATAGACAATATAAATTGAAAAAGGTTTACACGCCAATTCGGTGTCTGCAAATTATTTCGGTAATCCTCTGGATGACGCCTTATCACTTTTATTTGCCGGCTCATACCGAATTCAGGTTACCTAACAAGAGACCCATTTCATGACATGTTGCCTCATAGATTGTATAGATTTGTGATTTATTAAATGACCGGGCTGAGTGGTTCGTTCGCGAACTCTTCACAGGATGTTATAACGGAATGGGAAAGAAACAGACGAAAAACGGATGAGGCAGCGAGAGTGAATGCGGCCCCTGAAAAAAAACATATGATGATGCCGCATTTTAAAATGATGCGATCAATGACCTCTTCCGTGTTTCGTTCTGAAAAAAGGATGCTTTGGGAAAAAGCGATTTATCATGAGCCTCTACAGTTCATCGTCAATGTAAGCCCATTCTTCTTTGTCGCTTTCATTCATGACCATTTCACCTCTTTCAGCGCGTTTTTCAACGCGCTGGTATTCGGCGAGAATTTCTTGTTCCAGTTTGCTGCGGAATTCTTTGGTGATAGGATGGGCGATGTCGCGTTGCGCGCCATCTTCCGATTTACGGGATGGCATGCATAGGAGCAATCCTTTTTTGCTCTGAATGATTTTGAGCCCTTTGACTGCAAACTGGTTATCGAATGTAACATTGACAAAGGCCTTCAACTTGTTTTCATTCCTGAGCCGGATGCTGATCTCTGTAATCTCCATGGACGACCTCTCTCCTAACAATAAGATGCCATTTACTTCTCACTTTTTTATACTACCAACAAGCATGACTGTTTGCGGGTGAATTAATTAAAAATATGAATTTTTTTTATTTTTCGCAACAAAATCAAGCAATAAATAAAAAAGAAAAAGCCCACACCGGTAAGCATTAGTCCGGTTTTCCGGTATATTCTGTTCAAATCGGCAATGAGCGGATACTGACTGAGAAACCAGATGCCGAATAAAAGCGTAATAACCGCGCAGCTCGCCCCGAGGACGGTAGCGATGGCACCGGGGGGATGTGAAATCCATCGCCGCCAGCTGCCGGATACACACCAGCGATAGAAATGAACGAAGATAAAGGACCATATCAGCCAAGATAACAGCTGCCACAGGTTGAGGGAACGGAAATAATCGACAAGTGTAATAACCGGCGCTACCACCCGCAGCGATTTAGCGATGCGCTGGCGGTCCCGGTACAACAGAACCTGGATGCGGCTCTGATCGCGCGTCCGCAATATTTCCATGATTGCGTCCATCCGCTGTTCGCGGCTTTTATCGTCCCAGCTCGGTATCTTCAGGGCATTCCAGACAAAATTGGCCGCGCCATAACCGTGATAATCCGATCCTCCGACCATCAGGATTTGATGCTCCCGGCACGCCTTTATGATGGCATCAATGTATTCGGTTTTGTAATAAATGCCTCTGGCATAATTGGCGATCTCGAAACCGCTGACGCCGGCGCCGATATA
>JAFGSU010000326.1 GCA_016934435.1 Candidatus Zhuqueibacterota bacterium
CGACCCGGCCTTGCTGATGTGCAGCTATCGATATACCGCCTCCCAGGTGGGTGATGATCAGATTGACTTGATCATATTCGCGCCCCAGCTGTTGCGCCGCCTTTCGGCCAACCGCTTTGTGATTGAGGGCATGAAAGATGCTCTTGCGCGGCAATAATGGATGCCCGGAAAGGCGCGCCAGAGGCTCCATCTCATCCACGACAACGGGATCGACGATAAAGGCCGGTTTGCGATGCAGATCGGCCAACTTTTGCGCCAGGATAGCTCCTAAATTGGAGGCATGCTCACCCATGACGCCGGCGTGCAAATCCTGCAACATGGCATCGTTAACGCGATAGGTGCCGCTGGGGATCGGACGCAAGAGACCTCCGCGCCCGACAAAACAATCTATTTCCGACAGGGTGATATTGTTTTGTGCTAAAATCCCCTCAATGGCCTGCTGGCGAAAATCAAATTGACCGGCGATATTGGGGTACTTGGCAATTACTTCGGCGGTGTGAAATAAATTCTCGGCAAAAACTTCCTTTTCATCTCGATATAACGCTATTTTGGTTGAAGTGGAACCCGGATTAATGACCAGAATGGTGAACACATCGCCTCCTTATTCTACATGTACCAGAGATTCAACACGATAGGATTCAATTTTCTTTCGTCCCTGAAGGAAATCGAGTTCGATCAAAAAACAACACCCCACAACCCGAGCATCGAGCCGCTCCACCAATCGAATTACGGCGGCGGCAGTCCCCCCTGTCGCCAGCAGATCATCGACCACCAGCGCCTTCTGATCCTTTTTCACTGCATCGACATGCATTTCAAGAGAATCGGTGCCATATTCCAGAGCATAAGTTTCACGGATGGTTTGATAGGGCAATTTACCGGATTTACGCACCGGAACCATGGCAACACCCCATTCATGCGCCAGAATCCCGGCAAAAATAAATCCGCGCGACTCTATGCCCACAACCGCATCGATTTCAACATCTGAAAAACGCTCTTTCATTTCCGATACAGCCTGGCGCAGGGCAGCGCCATCCCCCAGAAGGGTGGTGATATCCTTAAAAATAATTCCCTTTTTGGGGAAATCCGGGATACTGCGTATTTTCTCGCTGAGATTCATTTTCATTCCTCTTAATGCCGAATATGGAAATCGGTGAATTCATTGCTGTAAGTTTGACTGCTTACTTCCATCTTTGTCACCTGCGATAAGGGAGGACCCTGCCGTAAACTTTCAATGTAGGCTTCCACATCATCCTTCAAGCCTTCCACTTCGGTTTCGACACAATAATTGGGCAGATTACGGACATATCCCTTCAGGTTAAGCCGTCCGGCCTGTGCGCAGGCAAAATAGCGAAATCCAACCCCCTGTACATCCCCGTGCACGACTATTTTAACTCTGACAAATTCCATTATGTTTAAACAGCCATAATCATGCTCGTGACTCAGGGATAAATCCTCGAAATCGTACGTGGAAACGGAATGGTTTCGCGGATATGCTGCAAGCCACATATCCAGGAAATCGTGCGTTCAATGCCCAGTCCAAAGCCCGCATGGGGCACGGACCCGAACTTGCGCAGGTCGATATACCAGTTAAAAGCTTCGGCCGGCAATTTGTGCGCTTCAATTCGATCAAGAAGAGATTGCAGGTCATCTTCTCTCTGACCGCCGCCAATAATTTCACCATACCCTTCGGAGGCCAGGACATCGACGCCCAGGGCACGATCGGGTTGAGCCGGGTCCCGTTTCATATAGAACGCCTTCACTTCAGCCGGGTAATGCGTCACCATGACCGGGCGATCAAAGGCTTGAGAAATAATGGTTTCATCCGGCGCGCCAAAATCGCTGCCGAAGGTGAACGCAGCATCGGCTTTTTTCAACAACTCAACGGCCTGGTCGTATGTGATTTTCGGAAACGGTTTTTGTACCCGTTCCAGCGGCGCCAGATCGCGTTCCAGCAGTAACAGTTCCTCTTTTTTTCTCTCAAGGACGCGCTCGACGATGGACACGATCAGACCTTCAGCCAGATCCATGACGCATGGCAGGTCGCAATACGCCACTTCAGGTTCAATCATCCAGAATTCCGTCAGGTGTCGTCTGGTTTTGGACTTTTCCGCCCTGAAAGTGGGGCCAAAACAATAGACTTTGCCAAAAGCCATGGCAGCAGCTTCCATGTACAGCTGACCGCTCTGGGTGAGATAAGCCTTGCTATCGAAATAGTTGGTCTCGAACAAAGTGGTCGTACCTTCGCAAGCTGCCGGCGTAAAAATTGGGGCATCGATGAGTGTAAAGCCCAAATTATCAAAATAATCGCGACAAGCGCGTATCACTTCATGTCTTACTTTAATAATTGCATGCTGTAGAGATGAGCGCAACCAGAGGTGGCGATGTTCCATGAGAAAATCGATGCCGTGTTCTTTCGGGCTGATGGGATATTCCGGGGCGATCTGCAGGATGTCAACTTTTTTTGCCTGCAGTTCAAAACCGCCTTTGGCTCGTTTATCTTCGGTCACACTGCCGGTTATTCTAACCGAGCTCTCCTGGGTGAGATTTAAACAGGACTCAAAGACGGCATCGCCGACGTCATCCTTGAACAAAACGGCCTGGATGATGCCGGTGCCGTCGCGTAACATGATGAATTGAAGTTTTCCTTTATGCGTTTTATTGTATACCCAACCTTGCAGTGTGACTTCCTTACCAGGGTACTTGGCGATATCTGCGATATAAACCGTTGGCGTCATCGAGTTATTTCCTTTCGTCTTACGCGTTCTATTTGGCCAGTAATACCGGACAGGGCGCTTGCAACAAAATGTGTTCCGTGGTGCTGCCTAAAATGGCCTCCCTGATGCGCGAGTGGCCATAGGCGCCTATGCCGATTAAATCAAAATTGTTTTCCTGTGCGTGGGAAACCAGAACCTCATCGGGATGGCCGGGTTCGATCATGTACTCAAGAGAAATCTTGAAATTGGAGAGATAGGATTCCGCTTCATTACAGCAATGTTGCCCTAAATCCTGGTCATCGGTCACGCACATGATGGTTATTTTTGCTTTCAATGCTTCGGCGATGTGGCCGAGGTGTTGCAGGGCGCAATTGGCATGATCGGAACCATCATAACCAAGCAGAATTTTTTTAATCGGTCTGTATTTGTTCTTGCACACAAGAAGCGGTTTGTGAATATGGCGGCTAACGGCTTCCACGGTCACGCCCAGGGCTCGTTGATCCCAGCGAGCGAACTCTCCTCTTTTACCGAGTATGAGCAAATCGGTTATTTGCGATCGTTCCAGGATCAGATCGACCGGTGAGCCGATTAGTTTTTCGGTCTCAAAATTGACATTTTCTTTTTTGAGTACCTGAGCACATTTTGATAATAATTTTTCGCACTTTTCATCCAGCAGGTTGCGCGATTCATCCTGATAGGTTCCGGAAGGAATGATGGAAATGAATCCGTCGGCGCCAACGGCAGAAGCCCATTCAAAAATACGAATATCGGCGATGGTGATAACCAGGATATTGCTGTTCAGTGCTTTTGCGAGAGCGATGCCATGGGACAATACGGCATCCGTATAACCGGACCCATCGACGGCGAGCATGATATTTTTAAACATATGGCCCTCCTATCCACAGGATATCTCACCGATTCGGTGCCTGCAGGTTAATTAGGTAACCCGGTGATCGGCAGATTTTCAGTTCGCGGGTTAATACCGAATTTGGTTATCTTGCACATTTGTTGTGAGAGAATAAAATTAGTTATCACGGTTTATCTCCCTGCATCGATCATATGCGATAGTAAAGATGTGCAGGGCATTTAGTCTAGAATCTTTGCAATGGTTCATATCATCGCCGGATGCTGATGCCGATGCATCGCGTCTCCCCTGTTAATACCAGACTTCCGGCTTGGCCTCGCGCGACATCAAATCGACCATGGCTTGTCCTGGTTCCTTCTGTTCGAACAGTATTTCATAAACCTGCCGGCAGATAGGCATATCGACCTGATGCTGCGCCGCCATCTGTACGGCCGATTTGCAGGTTCGCACCCCCTCCGCCACCATGGTCATGGATTTGAGAATCTCGGGTAGAGTTCGGCCGAGCCCGATTTGCTCTCCAAGGTAGCGATTGCGACTATGCCGGCTCATGCAGGTAACAATAAGGTCTCCCATACCCGACAGTCCGGCGAAGGTCAGAGGATTGGCGCCCAATTTTCGCCCCAGCCTTATGATTTCGGCAAGTCCACGAGGCTGCAGGGCTGCCTTGGTATTGTCGCCAAAGCCGGCGCCATCGCATATGCCGGCTGCGATGGCAATCACGTTCTTCAAAGCGCCGCCCAGTTCTACGCCCGCAATGTCGTTACTGCGGTAAAAGCGGAAGGTATGACTGCCCAGAGTATGTTGTAAAAAAGAAGCATGCATCTCGGATTGCGAGGCGATGACCACGGCAGTGGGAATACCTCGCGCCACTTCTTCCGCATGACTGGGCCCTGATAGAACGGCGTAGTGATTAAAATCGAACGCTTGCATTTCCTGTTTTACAATTTCAGAAATGCGCATCTGTGTTTCGTTTTCAATGCCTTTGGCGCAATTTACAATCAAAGTATGCTCTGGCAGTGTCATTTTCGCCAGTTGGCGGACGACACTGCGCGCTATGTGCGATGGAACCACCAGCAAAATAATATCCACCGATACCACGGCCGGCAAAATCTCGGCTGTTATCTGAATGTCCTGATGAATCCGAATGCCGGGTAACAGCAATTCCCGTTGCCGTTCGATGCGCATCCGATCTGCTTCTTGCGGATCAAATTCCCACAGGAAGACATGATGCCCCAGGTCATGACAATAGTTGGCCAGTGTGATCCCCCAGCTCCCTGCGCCTAAAATCGCAATGGTAAGCTGCTTTGCCATAGATACGCATTTATCCTGTTTTTCGAACGGTACCGATTTCAAATACAGTCTCTTTAATCTGCTCCAGACTGTTGACAATTCGGTCTTTTTCCTGCCGGTGGACGATTAAAACCAGTCCGATGCCCATGTTGAACACGCGGCGCATCTCAACATCACTTACCCGCCCCAACTGCTGTAATAACCGGAACAGAGGCGGCACCTGCCATGCTTGCCAATCTATTTTTAGTTGCATGCCGGGGCGGAGCAGTCGTTTGGTATTGCCGATGATACCGCCGCCGGTTATATGGCTGATACCCGCCAATCCCGGCATCCGGCGAACCTGTACGATGGCTTTTTGATAACTGCGATGAACCGTTAGCAGGGCTTCGCCCCAGGAAACACCCAGTTCTGGAACAGTGCTATGCAAGGATACAGGCGCAACCTCGAAGAGAATTTTGCGCGCAAGCGAAAATCCATTGGTATGCAGGCCGGTTGAGGGCAATCCCAGCAGCACATCACCGGGGCGAATATCTGAACCGTCTATGAGTTCGTCCCGATTCACGGCGCCGATAATGGTTCCGGCCAGATCGTATTCTCCTGATTGATAAAAACCGGGCATTTCCGCCGTCTCGCCGCCGATCAGGGCACAGCTGTTCGCTTTACAAGCAATGGCCATACCGCTGATGATCTGCTCGGCATGTTCGGGATTCAGGGTGCCGACACCGATATAATCGAGAAAAAAAAGCGGGTCCGCACCGCAGGTCATGATATCATTGACGCAGTGATTGACCAAATCCTGTCCTACGGTGTTGTGTCGGTTTAACATAAAAGCGATTTTGAGTTTGGTCCCCACGCCGTCAATACTGGAAACGATGACCGGATGCCGGTACTTTTTCAGGTCCAGTTGATAAAAACCTGCAAATAGGCCGATTTCCCTGACGACATTCTCGTTAAACGTTGATTTGGCGAGGGCGGCGATGCGCTGCGTCGCAGCCTCTGCGGCTTTCAGGTTTACACCTGAGGATCCGTAGGTGGTGGCCACTCGTGTTCTCCTTTTTGCAGATATTTATTGCGCATTCGCGTAAAAAATTGTATCGTCTGCGGTTCGCGATAATCCGGATAGGTCCATTCGTTGCATTGAAACCGGCCATGACGCCAGAACAGTTGCACATCACCATAAATGCCTTTGCCCAGGTAAATTCGATGGCTAAAGTTCTTGGTGGTGGCCAAAATCAATTTTGGCGCTTCCAGGTAACCGGGATCGATATTTACTCGGCGCCTATCACCCTCGGCGAACTGCCATTCCAGATCGTTGGTGAAAAGCTTGATATCCACAATATCCATGGGGTCGATTGTTTGAGTGAAGGCACAGAAAAATTTGTGCAGATTTTGCCCCATTTCACTGGCATAGTACGATGTATGGTTGAAAGAAAATGGTAAACTTTTATCACCACATGGACCGTATTTATCCGCCAGCATTTTGATGATTTGTTCGGCTTCTCCGGGATCATGATAGCAGATAGCCGTCATCAACAGCACCGGAGCAGGTAATGTTGGATGGCCCATGCACTTTACTTCAAAAAATGGTGAAAAATAATCGATTTATCTTATTAAATATATTTACTTTAATGTATAATAGCAAGAGATTTCTATCCGCCATCGCGCTCCATTATAAGGTGGTCGGCTGTCCAGGTTAAAAATATAAACAGTTTGACAAAAAAGCAAATAAAAAAGCCCTCGAACATTGCGAGGGCTGGAAAAAGTTCATAAAAGGTTTACGGCCAGATACCGCGGGCTTCGATGGCTCTGGCAACACGCAATACAGCGATCATGGTGGCGGCGTTACGCATATCGTGTTTCTCTTTTTGTGCCATATCCCATACGCTGGCGAACGCATTGACGATTACGCGTTTGAGGTTGTCGTTGACTTCATCTTCCGTCCAGAAGAAAGACTGTATGCTTTGCACCCATTCGAAATAGGATACAACCACACCGCCGCTGTTCGCAAGGATATCGGGAACGACGTATTTGCCCTTATCGGTTAATATTTTTTCCGCTTCAGGTGTAGTGGGTCCATTGGCGCCTTCGACGATGGCGAAGGCCTTGATTTTATCGGCATTTTTTCCATGAATCTGTTTTTCAAGTGCAGCGGGGACGAGGACATCCACGTCGAGTTCGAACAGTTCTGCATTACTGATTTTGCTGACGCCGGAGGCATTAAATCCTTCCAGAATGTGATTGTTCGATTGAGCACAATAGTTAATCATGTCCTTAATCGGCAATCCATCGGGATTATAATAGCCGCCGCTGACGTCGCTCACGGCAATGATTTTACAGCCTTCTTTTTGCAACAGATCGGCGCTGACCGAGCCGACATTGCCAAAGCCCTGAACCGCAACCGTACATTCTTTGGGCGATTTGTTCAAGCGTTTTAATAACTCCAGGGTGTTGAACATGACGCCGCGGCCGGTGGCTTCGCGTCGGCCCAGGGAGCCGCCCAGATCGATGGCTTTGCCGGTGACGATATCCAGCACGGTACTGCCTTTGATCATGCTGACGGTGTCCATAATATATCCCATGGTTTCCGAACTGGTGTTGACATCCGGCGCCGGGATATCGCTGTGCGATCCGATGATGGGCATGATGGCGACGGTGAATCTTCTGGTGAGATGACGGACTTCGCGTTTACTCATTTTGGTCGGATCCACGCACACGCCGCCCTTGGCGCCGCCGTAGGGAATATTCACCACGGCGCATTTCCAGGTCATCCACATGGCCAGGGCTTTTACTTCATCCAGTGTAACATCCTGATGGAACCGGATGCCGCCTTTGCAGGGGCCGCGCGCGCTCGAATGCTGCACCCGATGGCCTTCAAACACTTCAATGCGTCCATCATCCATCACGACCGGAACGGCAACCGTTAGCGAGCGTTCAGGATGACTGAGGACACGAAGCGTATTTGCGTCGAGTTTCAATAGTTTTGCAGCTGAATTCAGCTGATCCAATGCCATTGCAAATACACTATTATTCTCCATAGGGCTCTCCTATTCAATTAAATAAAAAGTAAAGGTGATAATTGATTAAAAAAAATATTGTCAACTTTGCTTTCAACCGTCGAGGCCGGCCGCTTGCCCTTATGTGGGAGCATGCGGCGATAATCCTTCATCATGCATTTGCCTGTCAAAGACACTCATCCCCCATTTTTTCAGTCCGGCTGCATCGCTCGCTGAGCATGGGTACCAATAAAAAAAGCCCTATTTTATTTGAATAAAATAGGGCTTGGTAATTAAAGTATATTCAAAATTTGCATTAAAATTTGTGTAAAAATGTGACGATGAATAATAGTAAACAGGTTATCCTGGCCGTGTTTCACATTTATTGGGTATTGCCGTAGCATTTCAGATAAAATGAAAAGTAAATCCATGAATGATTAAAAAATTAGCGATTTAATGTAGTCAATTCCATTGTATTTGTCAAGGATTAAATATCTCTCAATGGATCATCCGTTGTGGTAAAATGTCGCTTCAATTTTTCCAGTCGTCTTCTATCGCGCTTGGTGGGTCTGCCTTTATATTTCGGCCTGATTTTTTTTGCCGCCTGATCGAATAACCGCAATAATTCTTTTTCCTCCTCGCTCATCTCTTTTTCTCGTACCTCATAGAGCGTTCTGGCATCTCTGGCGGCGACGCTGCGCAGAGACAGGCCCAGTATCTGCAGGTCAATATATTTGCCTCCAGAGGTTCGAATGGTGAGGATATCGCCGATCTTGATCTCTTTTGCGGGTTTGGCAATATGGCCGTTCACTTTCACGCGTCTTTCTTCACACGCCCGGGTTGCCAGGGCGCGGGTCTTGTAAATTCGCGCGATTTTAAGCCATTTATCCAGTCGCTGGTGCTGCAATTCCCCGGCATGCGATTGATTCATTTTTTCAACAGCCATAGTCTGTTATTGAACCTGTAACGGCTGATTATTTTGTTATCTTTTCTATCTATTGCATTTGCGTTGATTTCATACTCTGGCACACCAATTTCCCCAGAGCCATAGAGAGCAATTTGCTGTCGGAACTATCCGAGCGCGAAGGGATCATGACCGGCGCTGTGGTGCCCATGATTACGTGTCCGAGTCTGAATTTCGCCCAGTATGTTGTGGATTTTGCCAGCATGTTGCCGGACTCGATTTCCGGGCAGACCAGGATATCGGCATGACCGGCAACCGGTGAGACAATACCTTTGATCCGCGCTGCTTCTTCGGAAACGGCGTTATCCAGAGCCAACGGCCCGTCGATGATGCAGCCTTTGATCTGGCCGCGCTGATTCATTTTCGTCAAAATAGCCGCGTCCTGAGTCGAAGGAATATTGGGATTGACCGTCTCGATTGCCGAGAGAATGGCGACCCTGGGATTTGTATTTCCCAGCGCATGTGCCACAGCCACGGCATTCTCAATGATTTCAATTTTTTGTTTCAGATCGGGTTTAATCGTAACGCCGCCGTCGGTGATCATGATTAGCTTATTGTCGGGGCGACTATCGTCCTGGAACATAAAGACATCGGATAAAAGATGGGTGCTACGCAGCCCCTTTTCCGCATCGAGAACGGCTCTCAACAGATTGGCGGTTTTTATCTTTCCTTTTAGAAGAATATGCGCCTCTCCATTACGGACACAGGTCACCGCCGCTGCAGCAGCCTGAACATCATCCGCCATATCGCGTATATCAAATTTCATTTTAGCTGCGAGCGCCATTTCTTTCAGGATCGTTTTAATCTTTGCGGTATCGCCGAATAATACACCCTTAACAAATCCTTGCTTCTGCGCATCCACAACTGCGGCCAGGGCGGCTTCGTCCGCAGCGGCTGCTATGGCCACAGTTATGGCATCACCCCCTCGTGCCTGCTCCAGTAACTGGTCGAAATCCTTAATCATTTTACGCCCTCATTTGTAATAGCGTTTAATATAGGCTAAAGTGCCGACGAACATACCCAGCACAGTAAATAATACGGCTGGAATTACGATGTTGGTAAAACGGATGGATAATTCCATCAAACACCACATCACGATGCTCACACCGATAAGCAGCAGGACGGACGTCTGGAACAGCTGTGTGAAAGATAGCGGGCCATTGTTGAAGGCATCGCCTAAAAGAGCAATGCCCGCACAAAAATAGGCCAGTATCAGTAATAAGAGAAATATCAACACGGTGCTGATGATGAGCAGCGAGGGGATCACTTTCCAGCGAATGGTATGCACTTTCTGTGTCAACCATTCACCATCTATGGTGTGAACGCTGTCGAGACTGATGTCCTTGAATCCAACTCGATGCACGCGACTTTTGCCCTTGTAGAACAATACGGTGTCGGAAATAACGCTCGAGAATTTTTTGCTCGATTTGATTAAATTGGAATCAGGATCATGAGTGAACCAGAACTCCACCCCGTCAGGCATGATAATCTGTTTGGGCAAATCGCCCTGGAATGTTAAGCTTTCATCCGCAAGTGTCATGGCCGGCATGGTGTCGTGTAAAGCATCACTGTACAACATTAGTCTATCTTGTATATGGGTCAGAAGAGGCGCAATGGAATGCAGGTGCCATAAAAGTGCGAGTACGGCAATCAGTAGATAACCGAAGCCTTTATGGCGATAATAGAGTGAAGCGATTTTACCGAGCCATACGTGCATATTCAGTACGAATTTAATAATTTGCAGCTTTTTCCTGACCCTTCAAGACTCTCACGGCGCCGGTTGCCATGGCTTCCATTTCCAACTCACCCGGGAAGATAATGACTGGTCCGAGGAAATCGATTCGTTTGCGAATATTTTCAATCAACAGAGTAGAATGCGCCAGTCCGCCGGTGATGACGACGGCATCGACCACACCATGCAGGACGCTGGCCATGGCGGCTATTTCTTTGGCAATCTGATAAGCCATTGCCAGATACACCTCTTCCGCTTTTTTATCGCCATCCGCGATGCGGCGGGCTACTTCTTTTGCGTCATTGGTACCGAGGTAGGCGACCAATCCGCCCTTGCCCATGACCATCTGTTTCATGTCGTTTTTAGAATATTGTCCGGAAAAACACAGGTCGATGAACGGCTGCAGCGGCAATCCGCCGCTTCTATCGGGTGAAAAAGGACCATCGCTGGAGGCGTCGTTGACATCGACAATTCTGCCGCCTTTGACGGGAGCGATAGAGATGCCTCCGCCCAGATGGGCGACAACAAAATTGCTTTTATCGATGGAAAGACTTGATTTCTCCGCCGCCCAGATGGCAGCAGCGCGCAGGTTCAGCGAGTGTGAAAGCGCCCGGCGTTTGATCAACGGATGACCCGAATAACGCGCCAGAGTTTCAAACTCATCCACGGATACCGGATCCACGACATAGGCCTTGCACTTGTAGAGCTCCGCAACTTTTTGCGCCAGCGCACACCCTAAATTTGAGACATGTTCTCCCTGGATGCCTTTGCGCGCATCCTCGATCATAACATCGTTCACCAGGTACGTACCGCGTTTCAACGGCCGCAACAGACCGCCACGACCGACAACGGCGGTCAAAGAAAATGCTTTAAGATGCTGCCGTTTGAGAAATTCGAGAATTTGGTTCAGACGAAAATCAAATTGCGACCACAGCGTCCTAAATTGACCAAGCGCCTCTTTGCTGATGGGCAAAGAGGCTTCCGAAATTTTATCCTGATTGGCAAACAGCGCGACTTTGGTGGAAGTGGAACCCGGATTGATGACGAGAATAATATGGGGCTTGGTCTGGTTCATGCAACGACCCTCGCTCAATGACAATGTCAAATGAATACACAGATCGGTGTCTACAGGTTATTTCGGCATTCCTGGAGGCCGCACATTATCACTTACATTTGCCAGGTACGACCGATTTAGGGAATAATCACAGCGCGATTATCCTACCCTAAAAAATAGTGCACATTAGTAATATATGCAAGTAAAATCGAAATAACTTTAGATCGCTTCTATGGTTGAGGGCGGTTTTGAGGTGATATTGTAGGTAACACTCACCACGCCCGAAACATTGGCGATTATTTCCTGTGCCAGTTTGGTCAGCAAATCAAACGGCAGGTTGGTGGGCTGAGCCGTGCGCGCATCCAGGCTATCCCAGCAGCGAATTTCGATTTGTTGACCATATTCACGTTTTCCCTCATGTATGCCGGTTACGCGATCCTGATGCAAAATGGCCATATATTGAAACGTTTGCGTGTCTTTAAGCAGGTCTTCTACGATGGCGGTTGCATTGCGAACGGTATCAAGCCGTTCGGCGGTTACTTCACCGATGATTCGCGCAGCCAGGGCAGGCCCCGGAAACGGGATGCGAGAGAAAAGCTCGGCCGGCAATCCCAGCGCTCTACCCACTTTACGGACGCCGTCCTTGCGCAGCTGCACCAGGGGTTCAAGGATATGGTAGCCGAACGCCTCCTTGGGATCGATGCCGAGTTGTTCGAAGACGTTGTGCTGGCGTTTAATGCCGGCCACGGTCTCATCCACATCCGTCAGAATGGTGCCCTGCAGAAGATACTTAACGCCGCTCTGACGGACGAGTCGACCAAAGACTTTATTATAAAATGTCTGGGTTACCGCTTCGCGCTTTTCTTCCGGATCAATGACGCCTTTGAGCGCCGCTAAGAATTCGTCCCGGGCATCCACCACCTCTACGATGACGCCGAGTTCGGCGAACAGTTGGACCACTTTTTGCGCTTCCCCCTGCCGCATGAGACCATTCTCGATGAAATAGGTCTTGAGTCGGTCTCCTAATGCCTGATGCCCCAGCATGGTGACGGTCGAGGAATCCACCCCGCCGGACAGGGCATTAATGGCACAGCCGTCGGCCACAGTTTCCTGCAATGCCTTAACTTTTTCGGCTATGAATCGCTCTTCATGGAGCTCTTGAGCAGGAATCTCCTGAATCATTTTATCTCCTTTCAAGCCACCTTATCTTTGTAAACCGATTTAGGCGTATAATGCGTATGCAACAACTCGTGTGCTTTATGGCTATTAGGCTTTTCGAGGAATTCTTCGTACAACTTGATTATCGCCGGGTTCTCATGCGATTTACGGATTTTAATACCCCGGTCGGCCTTGTAGATGGCCTCGACCCGTTTCTTGCGGATTTCCTCCGAAGTCGGAACCGGTTGGCCGCCGCCGCCAATGCAACCGCCCGGGCATGCCATGATTTCGATAAAGTGATAATCGGCTTCGCCGGCGACGATTTTTTCCATCAATTGTCGCGTATTGGCCAGGCCGTTGGCTACCGCAGCCTTGACTTTGAGATCGCCGACCTGCACTTCGGCTTCGCGTACCCCTTCCATGCCGCGCACGGCCTTGATCTCGACGTCTTTAAGTTCTTTTTCAGTGAGCACTTCGTATACG
>JAFGSU010000327.1 GCA_016934435.1 Candidatus Zhuqueibacterota bacterium
GAAACTGTTTTAATTACTCGCGACCAAACCATTTAGAGGTGATGGTTCTCACAAAATTTCTTTATACTTTGCAGGTGCACCCTGTATATAACAGTTTGCCGCAATGAAGCTAAGTAATTGAAAAACAGAATGAAAAAGAATTTGACTTTCCGTCAATTTAGTATTAAGTTAAATAACTATCCTATCATTGTCAAGTGCATTTTCAACTTTTCACTCTTTGCCAGAAAGATAAAAAACCCGCCTGTTTTGATCATGCAACCCGGTTAGTAAACGTCGCAATGCATCATACTGTTCCACTGCAATCACACGTGTGTTTATTTCTGTATGCCTGTTATAATGAATCCTGTTCTTTTGCGTTAGCACTTTTAGTGTAAAATGGCCCGTTTTCGTCTGCAGGGACTGTTGCACGCTGCCTTCTGCATCTCGTTCTGAACCTGACGATTCAGGAAAGTCCCAGACGAGTGAATCGGGCGCGGTGATCATCAAGTCTATTTCCTCGTTCAGTTTAGCCGGTAAAGAAACCGGAGAAAACCGTGTCTGTAAATAGGGTGTATAATGCCATTCATCAGCGACGCTGTTGATGCCGGGGCAAACATGCCAATCCGGGTAATCCATTTTTTTCAGAAACTTTTCCGATTGATAGGTTGCCGTCAACATGATCTGATCCCGATCCAGCTTCAGCACGGTTACATCGGCAATCTTGCCGGGCGGAAGTATTTTTTTAACTAACTTTCCGGCGAATTCTGTTTGTCCCTCATTATCCAGCAGTTGGAAATAGGGCAAAAAATAGCCACCGGCAGACAGCTGCACAGCGCCCTGGATTTCCTCAGTTCCGTTCAATTTGAGGTCAGCAACCATGTGGATGTGGTCATCCGCCGTCTGTGACAGCTTTGTGACGGGTTCACCCTCCCGCTGCAGATGAAACACGGTATGGTCGGGAAATTCATCGGTCAGGGAACGTACCGCCTCGCCGGTGACCGGGACATAATAAGTTTGTCGTGCCGGCAGCGAAACGGCGACCACGGCTTTATCAAATTGAATCAGGGTTGGTACATTCGCCGCAAAAGTGCGCGTCGTCGCTAACAAAACCATTTCCGCAGGGATATCCAGGTTTCGGAGGAGCGCGCTCAGCAGCGCCGATTTTTCGATTTCCTGCGCATAGTTACGGGCAACGACGCGAGCCAGGTTCTCAAACCTGAATCCAAGCCAGCTTGGATCCGGCGATATGTCGTTGATTTCCCCGGCCATTTTCGTCCGGATTTGCAGGGCTTTCTTCAAAGGGTCCACGGCGTCACATTCCTTCACCAATGAGGCCTGAATGTCTTGATCGAGATTCAGTTTGGTTGCTATTTCTTTTTTAATGTATTCCCGTAAGGTCTCCCAGGAAGGACAGGTTGAAAAAAGCAATCTTGGCGCGAAATCGTCAAAGGAGGGGTGCCGGTCTTCCATCTGCAGCGCCGGCAGGTTTTCACATATCCAGGTAAAACGCTGCACGCCGTTTTCACGGCTGACTGTCGGTGTCGCATTCGAATTCAGCAATTCATAAGTAAGATTTACGCCCTCCGGCACCTGCACCACCACGCGCAGTTCGGCAATGGGGTAACGATGAGCGAACAATTCTTCGCCCCAGAACCACGGAATAAATTCGGCTTTGTTTTCTATATGATAGCGCAAATCGATGGTACAATTCCGTTCCAATCCTGTATGCGAAACCACCCGTTCGATGAGATATCCATAGTCGGGCGCATCGTTGACTGCACGGGGCAGGACATCATTAAAAGCGTTCGGTGGTGACGGCACCTGTTTGCCATCAGCCATCGTGGTTATAGATTTATCCACCACCAGGGTTTGATATTCAGGATTAAAGACGATAAAAGTTTCGCCCAGCCCACGTGTAACCGATCGATAGGTCAAAAGCTTTACGTGATGAGCGTAATCGAAACGCCAGGATCCATCTTGATTGAGGGTGTAGGTTTTTTCCATCTTGAGAAAAATGGCGTCCTGCTCGCTTTCTTTGATTTGAGCCGAAATGAGGATTGCCGGTAAAAGGCATACAAGTGTGTACAGAATAAGAAATCTTTTCATTTCATTCCTCTATTTTTTTTCCAGTATGACGGGCCGTTCCATCACTTTTTTTGCTTCCAGGGCAGCGGCCCGAAAATTGGACCATTCGTCTGCTTCATAAATTCGTTTCTTCATCGCATAGGTTTGCGTGAAAGAAATTTCATTGCCGCGATTTTGGTATTCGGCAGAAAAATCGGCGGCGTTGCCTTGTTGTCTGTCAAATTCGGGTGTAAACGCCACCTTGAGATTGGACGGCAGTTTGATTTTTTCTTTAAACTGGATGAGCTTGGAACATCTGGTTCGAAACGGGTAGTCCCGTTCCGACATAGCAAAACTCATAAACAGATGGCTGTTGGTGTAAGGGTCCGCAAACGGGTGACGCGCAACCACCGGCACGAACAGCCATCGATCGTCGATTTTTTGTGCATATTGAGGAATCCGGTAATGGACCTCGATTCGCACCGATTCGCTGAGATCATAGGGATCGGGCACCTCGAGTTTGATGATTTCAGCATTCGTTGCAATGTCGAACAGCGCCTGTTCGACAAAGGCATGCCACATAGAATTTTGAAACCGAAGCATGCCTCTGCGAATGAGAGCATCCGATTGGCCCTCTGCCTCCAGGGTGAACGAGCCGCTCAGGGTGCCGTCCATACTCAGTTCGGACGTGCCGGTGATATTGAAATAGTGATTTTCAGGAGGGCTGATGGGAGTCGTCATCAGGTCGGCGCCTTCGGGTACACCCATCAGGTATTGCTGCTGCTGTTCGGCGCTGGACCACAGCTCCCGGACACCCGGCACCCAGGTGGGGTCCAACAGGACGTAGCTTCCATCCTTTTTCTTCCACAGCGTCACCGAATGGTTGAATTGATCGGCGGGTATTGGATCGATGCGCGAGCCCGCCATGGTCATGGCCGGATAGGACTCGAAACCGGCGGCGCGCAGCATGGTGACCAGCATTCCGGCTTTGTCCTTGCAGACGCCGCAACGGTCGGCAAAGGTCATTTCACCTTTGTGCAAGGTATAGCCCTCTCCTTTCCCCATCGTGAGTCCGGAATAGCGAATCTCTTCCGCCACCCAATGCGTCAGTACGGATACCTTTTCTTCATCAGTCTTGCAATCTTTGATCAATTGATCCGTCTTTTCCTGAACCTCGGGCGTTACATCAAAACTGCCGTAATCCTCGTTCACTTTATGGAACCAGAGCGATTTTGCATACCAGTCCGGCGAAGTGGAGACGAGCAATTCCGGCAGCACATCGGTCGGCGCCACCATATGCGGCTCTCGTTTCCATGGATCGATATCTTTCTTTTCCCAGTGATAGAGGGTGAGATCCTGTTGAAAGTGAACCCAATTAGTTGCTTCACCATTGTAGAATTGATATTGCAGCGGTTTGTCAGCCGGAAGGGTAACAGTATAGGTCTTAAACAGGACAGGCACGGACGACCAGAACGGTATGATATCGTAGAAATGGCCGCGCATGGGAGGAATGTAGCGTTCGTCCTCGGATTCGTCCTGGCCGCTGCTCAGAGACAGGGCGGCGCTGCTCTCCGTTTGCAGAAGCGCATAGGTGAATCCCTTGCGGAAGACAATGGTTTCCAGAGCATCGCCCACCTCCAATCGACCCACGGGCACCATTTTTTGTCTGGCGCCCCAGTAGATAGCCCGGGCGGGTGCGGCCACATCCAGGACGGTAGCCGGATCAACGGTTTCGACCGTCCCATTTTTGCGATAAATGCGCGCCGCCTGGACGTCCACATAGGCGGACAACGGATCGTAATCATATCGCCGGCATGCCAGTTCAAGCGCACCGGCCGGCTTGAGCACTTTTATGAGACTGTGCATGGTTACATAGCTCAGACCGCTGTCCATGACTCGAACCCGCGTGCTGTCGAAAATAACCACCTGTTCGGCATTCTTGTATTTCTCTCCCTTGCCGGCGGATTTTATCAGGGCGAAAATCCGGCTGTCATCCGCGTACAAATTACAGACCATCGCAGAAATCAGACTGACCATCAGAAACGCACAAAACCTTTTTTTCATAGTACCTCCGTTTGCTATTATTTTTTCAGGCAAACAGTACGAAACATATGATTAAAAGTCAAGAAGAATCATGAAAATTTCGAGAACTTTTTATTTGTCCATTCGTTATTACAGATGAAAATGGATATCAATGTTTTCAGTCCAGAGACCGATTCACTACCCGTCGGACCGGCCGTTTGGCTGTACAACTTTTTGAATCACTGATTCATCGACGCCGGATTGGTACCCCATAGATTATGGGAAAATATGGAATATTATAAAGACGAGTATTATGATCTCATCAAAGCGAGTCAACGAGGAGACGTAAAAGCCGCTGGCAAACTCGTTGAGGCGCACGCCCAGGCGGTGCACGATTTTCTCTTCCACCTATGCGGTAACCGGCACTTAACCGAGGATTTGGCGCAGGACACATTTTTGCGCGCGCTGACGGCACTGAAGCATTATCAATTTCGCGCGCCGTTGCGGGCCTGGCTCTTTCGCATCGCCATTAATCTCTATCGCGATCAGCGCAGGCGTAAAATCGTGCGCAACATTGTATCATCCTATCATGATAATGAGCAAGAGGCTGAAAATATTGTATCGAATACATCAGTTCAAACGCCACATGCTGAACTGGAAAGAAAGGAACGATTCGCGCATCTATATAAAGCGATGCAAAAGTTACCTGAATCTCTGCGCACCGTGATCATCATGCGGGATTTGCAGGAATTGTCGTATGAGGAAATCACCCAGGTATTACATTGGCGTCTGGGCACGGTAAAATCGCGGTTGTTTCGCGCCCGCAAGGAATTGGCTGAATTATTATCGGATTTTTGGGAGGAAAAATGAAATCGATTTTTCATCCACGAAAAAAAATATCGCTCTATCTTGATCAACGGCTTTCGCCGGAGGAAGTACAGAAGCTGGAAGAGCATCTGTCCGTTTGCAAGTCTTGCAGAAGATTATTGCAAAATATGTCCACGATGCGCGCTGTCCTGAGAGAAAAGCCATCGGTAAGCGTACGCAAGGATTTCGTCTCCCGGGTGATCGCAGGCCATCGCCGGCAGCAGGCAGACGAGGCGTTCTGGATCGGATTCGAAAGCGTTCCCCGTCTTTTGCCGCAACTGGCTTTTGTGCTGGTCGTTGTTCTGGCGCTTTTATGGAGCTGGCCGCAACTTGAAATCACCACGCCGGAAGCGGTGGACGATCAAATCGCCAGAGTGTCGGTTTTAGACGAAAGAGAGATGATTTCCAACCTGACGACCTATGATGAAGCCCTGCGATTCGCATTAAACGGAACCTATGAAAATATGGAAGGAGACAGAAAATGACATCACGCCGCAAGGCTATTCTCAGTCTGGTATCCGCCTTTATTATTGGATTCGCATTCTGCTTTTTCCTTTTCTATTTCTCCATTTTGGAACACCATTTAGGGCCCCGTCACGGCAGAGACCGTACGGATGACATCATGCTGCGCTTTACCAGGGAACTCGACCTGGATGCCCGGCAACAGGAGTTCCTGAAAAGCGAGCTCGAAAAAATAAGAGCCAGACACAACGAAATTCGTCAGGCAAATTTCAGTCAATTCAGGGAGATTCGCGACGATTTTCGCAGGTCCTTTTCCACCATTTTGACGCCCGAACAAAAAGCAAAATTCGACGAATATAATCGCAAAAGAGATGAAAAGTTCAAAAGATAGACACCGCTTCGGCGCCTGCAGGTTAAACAAGTGACCCTGCGGGTGGCATATCTTCAGTCCAGTTCGCGGATTAATACCGAATTTCACATAGAATAAAATGGGCTGATTCGTTGTTATAGATTTATAATCGGACGACGATTGTCCACCCATTTGTTGTTAAACAATTTATAAAAGTAATTTAGGGAGATTTTTAGCATGAAAAAGTGGTATTTCTATATCGTGATAGCCCTGGTAGCTGTGGTCATTTTATGGCAGGTCACCAGCAGCAACGATGTTAAACCGGCGGCCGGTCCTTCAAGAGCTCAAATTGAGACAGTCGGACGGGGTGATTTGCGCGTGGAGGTAACGTCCACCGGCATTATTCAACCCATCAACTCGGTGGAGATCAAATCGAAAGCCAGCGGCATGATTGAGGAGCTGAGTATTGAGGAATCCGATCTGGTGCAAAGAAACCAGCTAATCGCTCGCCTGGATCAGCGCGACACCAAAAACGCCTATGACCAATCCGTCGCCGATCTGGAAGTAGCAGAGGCCAATCTGAAACAGAAAGAGAGCGATTTTGAACGCAAAAAAGACCTGTATGAAAGAGGCTTGATTTCCGCCGCAGAATTCGATGTCGCCAAGTTAGCCAAAGTGGAAGCACAGGCGCAGTTAGTGCGAGCAAAAATAAACGTCGATAACAACGATATTCGTCTCAAAGACACGGTTGTTCGTTCCCCCATCAATGGTGTGGTACTGACAAAAAACGTAGAAGTGGGACAAATCATATCCTCCGGCATCTCCTCGGTTACCGGCGGTACGCTCATAGCTACCCTGGCGGATATGAGCGAAGTATATGTAAAAGCGGATGTGGATGAAGTGGATATTGGTAAGATAAAACCCGGTATGAAAGCTAAAATAGCAGCGGATGCGTTTCCGAACCAGGTCTTCTTTGGCTCCGTGATTCGCATCGCCGCGCAATCCAAAGTGGTACAGAACGTCACTACTTTTGAGGTTACGATTCGGGTTAAAAATCCTCTGCGCCGCCTGAAAGCGGGCATGAATGCATCGGTCGACATCCTGGTAGCGGATAAAAAGAATGTTTTACTGGTTCCGAACGAGTCTTTAATGACGGAGCAGGACCTGATGCAGGAAATTGCCAGAATACGGATGTCTGACGCCGAAACGCGCGTCGGTGCCGATAAACGTGAAATGAATCAGGTCAAGCAGGGACAGCGACGAACAGGGGCCGAGCGTCCGGCTGTGCAGGATAGCCTGCAATTGAGTGCCTCGCGTCGCGGTGTCATTTTAAAAACGGAGAACGGCTACGTCACGCGCATGGTCCAGACCGGCATCAGCAATTTTGATTACACGGAAATTACCTCCGGCTTGCAGGAGGGAGATCAGGTTGTGTATTCTTTTTTCTCCCGCGCGCTGCTATCGGGTGAAGAGTTCCGCCAGCGCATGAGTTCGCGCACCAGCATGTCGAGTGGATTCAGGAGCCAGGGTGGAAGCCGTTAGTAAGCATTTTCTATGAAGTGGGGCTGTCCAAAAAGGCCAAAAAATATATAGATTCTACGATATTAGTACCTTCTCCCCCGTTTATCAAGGGGGAGAAGGACAGGATGAGGGGGATATGCCGTCACTTAACTATATTCGACAGCTGTTATCGTACTTTTTGGACACCCTCACTCTATAAATGCCAGCGCCATTACTTTTTGCATAGCCGCACACTGTACTTAAAACGAACAAATCATCGGTCTTATTGCCTTGGTAAGGTTAGGGAGCAATGAAATAAAATGGTTCAAAAAAAGACATATATGGAATTCAACGAAAGTTTGCGCATCGCCTTTTCTTCTCTGGCAGCCAACAAGATGCGCGCGACGCTGACCATGCTGGGTATCATTATCGGCGTGGCTGCGGTTATCACCATGGTGGGTTTGGGGTCCGGCGCTCAGAAAGCCATTGCCGATCGCATTCAATCCATGGGATCGAATCTGCTCTTCATCCGGCCGGGGTCTTCCCGTTCAGGAGGTATCCATATGGGAGAAGGCAGCCGGACGACGCTCAAGGAGGAAGATTTGTATGCGCTGCGCAGCAAGAACAAGTACCTCGCCTTTGTGCTGCCCGAATTCAGCCGTAACGCCCAGATGCAGTACGAAAACCAAAATCGCAACGCATCCGTCGTCGGCACCACGCCCGAATACGAGAGTGTACGCAATATGCCCGTGGAAAAAGGCCGCTATTTTACCGAAGAAGAAGTACGGACAAGCGCACGCGTTGCCGTCATCGGTTCCGATATTCTTGAAAATCTGTTTCAGGGCTCTGATGCCATCGGCAAGACCATGAAAGTAAATCAGGATAATTTTACCGTCGTAGGGGTGCTGGAACCAAAAGGCCAGGTGGGCTGGAGGAATCAGGATGATGAGATTCTGATCCCCATAACAACGGCTCAAAAGCGGGTTTTCGGGGCCGATTATTATACCGGCATAACCGTAAAAGTGATCCATGAGAGCAAAGTAACGGAAGCCGTTATTGAAGTGGAGAAAATTTTGCGTCGGCAGCACCGGTTATCGCGCGAGCAGGATAATGATTTCACCATCCGCAACCAGTCCGATGTGATCACCACGTTTCAGGAGACCAACCGGTCTTTTGGATTTTTATTGGCTGCCATCGCCGGCGTCTCGCTGTTAGTTGGAGGCATCGGTATCATGAACATCATGCTGGTCTCCGTCACCGAACGCACGCGGGAGATCGGCATACGCAAGGCCATCGGCGCGCGCAAACGCGACATCCTCATGCAGTTTCTGGTGGAATCCACCGCCCTGAGCCTTTCCGGCGGCATCATCGGCATTCTGTTGGGGATCATTTTGTCGTGGGGCCTGGCCACCTGGGCGCACTGGAATACCCTGGTGTCCATCTCTTCCATCGTACTGAGTTTTGGATTCGCGACTATAGTGGGGCTGTTTTTCGGCATCTATCCGGCTCGCAAGGCGTCCATGCTGGACCCGATCATCGCGTTGCGGTATGAATAGAGACGCAACTGGTAATAAAAAATAGCCATGATCTTTGACGACTGGTTACGAACCAACCCAAATCTCAATCACGGGATCACATCCCGATATTTGGCCAGAGCCATATAGTAAATTAATGCGTCTTGTGGACATTGGACTGATCGCCCTTTTCCAGGAGGTGCCTCCTGTGTAATATCACTGATCCCCCAATACTGCCTCATCCAGCGGCTGAACCACTCTGAACACCGGATAAAGATTCTTTTCTTGATCGTAATAAGGCGAGCGTTCGTAAAAAAACCGCAATCGCGCTCTTGGATTGCCGGCAAACACGCTATCCCTGTCAACTTTCCCTTTGAACGCCCGGGCCAGTTCCGCATCCATGGCCATCATTCTTTGCGCCAGAGGCTCCATAACGTAGGACTCGAAATATTCTTTATCCTCAAAAATAGCGTTGATCAATCCCCAGGAAACGAGGGCATCCGAGGCCTGTGGCTCCAGCAGATTGATGATGAGTCTGCTCTCAGCACAGGCGAGCGGGACAAAAAC